>JAEUKU010000366.1 GCA_016794075.1 Rhodospirillaceae bacterium | reverse complement strand
GCCGTCTTCGGGCTCTTGCCACTCCCCCGCTTCGCGCAGCACCGCCACAGCGGCGGCGAATTCCTCATCCACCACCATCAGGCGCTGCGGCAGGACGCCCAGGCTGCCCTGGACGATGCTGGCATGCTGGTCGAGCGGAATGACGGAGATCCCGGCATCGGCGAGCAGGGCGGTCAGGAAGGACAGCCGAACCGGGTCGGTACTGCGCGCCACCTCTTTCACCATCGCCTCCTGTGCATTCCGACCCGCGGCGAATGTTGCCATTGCGTTCCGGCCAGCCCCCATTATGCTTTCAAGTTGCGTCCGCGACCAAGACCCTGGAAAAAGGGGCGCCCGGCAAAACGGTCAGGCGGGCACGTGCAGGAAGCAGGCGGAGCCTCCCCGGATGTGGGGCCGCCGGAAGGGGTATGCGTGGCGGTCATCGTCAATTTTGAAGCCGAGCGGGACCGGCAGCCGGATGCGCTGGACCGGCTGAGCCAGCTGGTCAAGGACGAGCTGGAGCGGGTCAACGAGCTGATCCTCGCCAACATGCAGAGCCCGGTGGCGCTGATTCCGCAGCTTGCCGGCCATATCATCGCCGCGGGCGGCAAGCGGCTGCGCCCGGTCCTCACCCTCGCCGCCGCGCAGCTCTGCGGCCATCGCGGGCCGCGCTCGGCCGGACTCGCCGCTTGCGTCGAGTTCATCCACACCGCCACCCTGCTGCATGACGACGTTGTCGACGACAGCACCCTGCGCCGCGGCGAGGCCTCGGCCAACGTGCTGTGGGGCAACAAGGCCAGCGTGCTGGTCGGCGATTTCCTGTTCGCCCGCGCCTTCCAGTTGATGGTGGCGGACGGATCGCTGCGGGTCCTGGACATCCTGTGCAGCGCCTCGGCCAAGATCGCCGAGGGCGAAGTGCTGCAGCTGATGACCAGCAACGACACCGCGACCAACGAGCAGGCCTATCTCGAGGTGATCAAGGGCAAGACCGCGGTGCTGTTCGCCGCCGCCTGCGAAGTCGGCGCCGTGGTCGCCGACCGCTCCAAGCGCGAGCAGGAGGCCTTGGCCAGCTTCGGCCTCAATCTCGGCATCGCCTTCCAGCTGATCGACGACGCGCTGGACTACTCGGCGAAGCAGGAGGCGCTCGGCAAGACCGTGGGCGACGATTTCCGCGAGGGCAAGATCACGCTGCCGGTCATCCTCGCCTTCCTGCGCGGCGACGAGACCGAGCGCGCCTTCTGGCGCCGCACGCTGGAGACCCAGGAGCAGAAGGACGACGACCTGGCGCAGGCGCAGGCCCTGATCGCCAAGCACCACGCCTTGGCCGACACGGTGCAGCGCGCGGCGCATTACGGCGCCGTCGCCCGCGACGCGCTCGGCATCTTCCCCGACAGCGCGGAAAAGCGGGCGCTGATCGACGTGGTCGATTTCTGCATCCGCCGGGGACATTGAGCTTCGCTGGATGGAAGAAGTCAGAAGTCGGAAGTCAGAAGCCAGTGGGAGCCGCGCTTCGACCACGAATGCGCGAACTGCCCCACGGGCGGAACCTGACTTCCGACTTCTGACTTCCGACTTCTGATGCTGCCATCCACCAGCGCGCTGCGCGCCTTCGATGCCGTCGCCCGGCTGGGCAGCGTCACCCGGGCGGCGCAGGAGCTGAACCTGACGCGCAGCGCGGTCAGCCACCAATTGCGGTTCCTGGAAGACGAACTCGGCTTCGCGCTGATCGAGCGCGAAGGGCGCGGCGTCGTGCTCACCGCGCGGGGCGAGGCCTATGCGCGCGAGGTGCGCAAGGCGCTGCAGACCCTCGCCGACGCCCGCGCCCGCTCCGCCGACGCGGCGCTGACCGGGCGGCTGGTGATCTCCTGCGCGCCGGGCTTCGCCAGCTTCTGGCTCTGCGCGGAGATCGGCGCCTTCCAGGAGGCGCACCCCCAGGCCCGGATCAGCGTGGTGACGCCGAAGCGGTTCGACGACGTCAGCGCCACCGGCATCGACGTCTTCATCGCCTTCGGCCGCGACGAATGGGGCGGCAAGTGGTACGAGCAGCTGGCCAGCCTGCACAACACGCCGGTCTGTTCCCCCACCCTGATCAATGCCTGCGGCGGGCTGGCCGACCCCAACGACATCGGCAAGGCGACGCTGCTGCATCTCTCCGACCACGGCGACTGGACGCAATGGCTGATGGCGGCCGGCGCCCATGACGTCGATCCAGCGCAAGGAATTGTCTTCTCCGACATGCATCTCGTGATCGCCGCGGCCCTGGCCGGCCAGGGCATCGCCATCGGCGACCCGCTGATCGCCGGCGGCGCGCTCACCACCGGGCGGCTGGTGCGGCCCTTCGCCCTCGCCATCCGCGCGCCCAGCTCCTACTACCTCGTTACCGATCGCGGCCGCATGAAGCAGCCGCTGGTGCGCGCCTTCCGCGCCTGGATCAAGGGACGCCTCGCCGCGACGGCAGCGGCGTTGGATTAGACAAACGGAAGTACCGCCCATTGGTGAATAACGTTCACCATTTCCGCAAAACCTATTCGATTTTTCCATCCGATGCTTCAAGCTAGCGTCTCGGGCATCAGGCCGGGCCCTCGCCTGGCCGCATGCTCGAGGAGGATGCCATGAACGCGCCGCTTGCCACCTCAATCGCCGAGACCTTCAGCCTGAAGCGCCGACTGGATCGCGGCGGCACGCCGGCGATGAACTACTGGGGCTGCAAGTCGGAATACGGCGTGCTGACCGACGTGCTGCTGGGCAAGGCCGATTACATCAAGCACCTCTCCACCAGCTCGCTCTCGCGAAAGTACCTGCGCGAGAGCCCGTGCGACATCGAGGCAGCGAAGAAGCAGCACGCCGAACTGATCGCCGCCTACGAGCATTTCGGGGTGAAGGTCCATTTCCACGTCATGGACCCGAACCTGCCCTATCAGGTCTATGCCCGCGATTCGAGCTTCATGACCCCCTACGGCGCGGTCATCACCAACATGGCCAATTGGTGGCGCCGGGGCGAGAATTTCGCCGCCATCCGCACCTATCAGCAGATGGGGATTCCGATCTACGACATGATCACCGCCGGGCATTTCGAAGGCGGCGACTTCAACGTCATCGAGCCCGGCTGCGTGCTGATCGGCTGCGGCGGCGAGCGCACCCAGGACGAGGCCGCCCAGCAGGTGAAGGGCTGGTTCGATGCCGAAGGCTGGGAAACCAAAGTTACCTACTTCGACCCGTTCTACGTGCACATCGACCTGATGGTGGTGATGATCGCCGAGAAGCTGGCGGCGGTGTGCCTTGAGACGACGGCGCCTGACGTGCTCGCCTGGCTCAAGGCCAAGCAGATCGAGATCATCCCGGTGCCGTTCCAGGATACGGTGACGCTCGGCTGCAACGTCATGTCGCTGGGCAAGGACCGGGTGATCGCGCCCAAGCATTCCCGCACCCTGATCGAGGCGCTGAAGGCGCGCGGCTTCACCGTGGCGGAGATGGATATGAGCGAGATCTCCAAGACCGGCGGCGGCATCCACTGCATGGCCCAGGCGCTGCGGCGCGAGGAGACGTGACGCGGAAGCTGACCAACCGGCCAGATCGTAGCGTCGCACGGGGCGCGCGGCGAATTACCGGCGGCGGCGCACTCAGGCCGGGATGAGTCGGAATAAGTCAAGAACGGGTCGCGGAAACTCTATGGGATGCATTGACGGACCTGGGGGTCCGTGAGAGCGTACCGGAAACGGACGATGCGGGCGAGATCAGGCGCCACGCAGCGGATAAAGAAAGAAGAACTGACACCAGGGAGGGCCGACAGGCGCATGCGGATCGTCCGCTGGCTTGGCCTCTACATCGCCACTTCATCCTGCCCTGCCTCCGGCGGCGGGCGGGTTCGCCCATGCCCACATCCAAGGAGGGAAGGCATCAATGTCTGAGCAATTGGAGAAACTGAAGCTGGCTGAGAAGCTGGTCGGACGCGGCAAGGTTTCGCGCCGCCAGTTCGTGCAGCTTGCCATGGCCGCCGGCCTCACCGCCGCGACCGGGGAATTGATGTTCACCAAGGCGGCGCGCGCCGAACCGAAGAAGGGCGGCTCCGCCAAGTTCGGCCTGGCTCACGGCGCGACGACGGACTCGCTCGATCCCGCGGGATATCCCGACACCGGCACGCAGATCCCGTTCGCCGGCGCCATGTCGAACAACCTGACGATCGTCGATGCCGACGGCAATATCCACCCGGACCTCGCCGAATCCTTCGAGCCGGGCAAGGACGCGGCCACCTGGATCTTCAAGATCCGCAATGGCGTCACCTTCCACAACGGCAAGAGCGTCACCCCGGAAGACGTGATCGGGTCCTTCCAGCACCACATGGGGCCGGATTCGAAGTCCGCCGCCAAGTCGCTGCTGGCCGACGTGACCGAGATCAAGGCCGACGGCAAGGACAAAGTGGTCTTCACGCTGGGCGGCGCCAACGCTGACTTTCCCTATGTCGCCAGCGAATACCACATCCCGATCATGCCCGTGGTCGACGGCAAGGCGGATTGGCAGTCCGGCGTGCGCACCGGCGCCTATGTCTATGGCGAGTATGAGCCGGGCGTGCGGGCGCATCTCACCCGCAATCCGAACTACTACGGCACCGCCTGGTTCGACGACGTCGAGTTCCTGACCATCGCCGACGTGACCGCCCGCACCGCGGCGCTGACCGCCGGCCAGGTCCACTGGATCAGCCGCGCCGACCTCAAGACGCTGAACCTGCTGAAGCGCGACCCGAACGTCAACATCGACGAAGTGCAGGGCCTCGGCCACTACACCTTCCCGATGCATGTCGACGCCGCGCCGTTTGACAACGCCGATGTCCGCACGGCGCTGAAGTATGCCGTGAACCGCCAGGACATCGTCGACAAGGTGTTCCTGGGCCATGCCACGCCCGGCAACGACAACCCGATCGCGCCGCTGGTGAAGTTCGCGATCGATCCGGAACCGAAGCATACCTATGACCCCGAGAAGGCGAAGTTCCACCTGAAGAAGGCTGGGATGGAGAACCTCAAGGTCGACCTGTCGGTCGCGGATGCCGCCTTCAACGGCGCCGTCGACGCGGCGGTGCTGTATCAGCAGCATGCCAAGGCCTGCGGCATCGACATCAACGTCGTGCGCGAGCCGAATGACGGCTACTGGGACAATGTGTGGCTGAAGAAGGCGTGGTGCGCGAGCTACTGGGGCGGCCGCCCGACCTGCGACTGGATGTTCACCACCACCTACGCCAAGGGAGCCGCCTGGAACGAGACGAACTTCGCCCATCCGCGATTCAACGAGCTGCTGGTCCAGGGCCGCGCCGAGACGGACGAGAAGAAGCGCGCGGCAATCTACGCCGAGATGCAGCAGCTGCAGCACGATGAAGGCGGCGGCCTGGTGCTCGTCTTCAACAACTACGTCGACGCCTCCTCCAAGAAGCTTGCCCACGGCAAGATCGCGGGCAACTGGGAAGGCGACGGCTTCAAGATCGCCGAGCGCTGGTGGTTCGCCTAAGGCGCGGCGGCGGGGTCGGCCGGCGCGCCGCGCGAGCGCGGCCGGACCGGTGAGCAATGATGAGACTCCCCTTCCCGGCGTCGCCGGGAAGGGGGTTCTTGGCTGCAAGGCAAGGCCATGAATCCGGTTCTGAGGACGGTTCTGCAGCGCTTGGGGCTCGGCATCGCGACGCTGTTCGTGGTGTCCATCATCATTTCGCTCACCATCGAGATGCTGCCCGGCGACTTCGCCAAGGCGATCCTCGGGCAGTCGGCGACACCGGAGACCGTGGCCGCCTTCCAGCGCGAGGTCGGCCTCGACCGCTCCCCGGTCGTGCGCTACGTGGAGTGGGTCGGCGGCATCGTCCGGGGGGATTTCGGCGAGTCCTACGCCAGCGCCGGCAGCCTGGCCGGCCATCGCCGGCTGGTGTCCGAGATGATCGCGCCGCGGCTTCTGAATACGCTGTTCCTGGCCGGCGCGGCGGCGATGATCGCCGTCCCGCTTTCCCTCTTCCTCGGCATCATGGCGGCGCTCTACCGCAACAGTTACTTCGACCGCGCCGTCAACGTCGTCAGCCTCACTTCCATCTCGTCGCCGGAGTTCTTCCTGGCCTACATCCTGATCATGTTCCTGGCGGTCAAGTTCCCCATCTTCGTCTCGCTGGCCAGCATCACGCCGGGCATGTCACTCGGAGATCGGCTCTATGCCATCATGCTGCCGACCCTCACCCTCGTTCTGGTCATCGTCGCGCACATGATGCGGATGACGCGGGCGGCGATCATCAACCTGCTCGCCAGCCCCTATATCGAGATGAGCCGGCTCAAGGGGGTCAAGCCGCTGCAGATCATCCTGCGCCACGCCCTGCCCAACGCCTGGGCGCCGATCGCCAACGTGATCGCCCTCAACCTGGCGTATCTGGTCGTCGGCGTCGTGGTGGTGGAGGTCGTCTTCACCTATCCCGGGATCGGACAGCTGATGGTTGACGCCGTGTCCAAGCGCGACCTGCCGGTGGTGCAAGGCTGCGCGCTGGTGTTTGCCGCAACCTACATCCTGCTCAATCTGCTCGCCGACGTCGTGACCATCGTCTCCAACCCGCGCCTGCTGCACCCGCGATGACCGATAGCGCGCATATCCCGCCGCAGGGCAGCCTGGTCGCCGCGCAAGCGCCGAGCCGGCGCCGCGGCAAGGCATCCCGGCTATGGCGCGACCTGCGCAAGGCGCCGGCCAGCGCCTGGTTCGGCCTCATCGTCATTGCCGTCTACGTTTTCACCTCGATCTTCGCGCCGCTGCTCGCACCCTATTCCGAGACCGAGCTGGTCGGCGGCGCCTTCGATCCGTGGGGCGGGCAGTTCCTCCTCGGCACCGACCAGCTGGGCCGGGACATGCTTTCCCGCCTGATCTACGGCGCGCGCAACACCGTCGGCATCGCCTTCCTCACCACCATGCTCTCTTTCGTCCTGGGGGGCGCATTGGGGTTGATGGCGGCGATTTCCGGCGGCTGGATCGACCAGATGCTGAGCCGGACGGTCGACGTCCTGATGTCGATCCCGCAGTTGATCTTCGCGCTGGTCCTGCTGTCCATCCTTGGCCCATCGGTGCTGAACCTCATCGTCATCATGGCGGTGCTGGACGCCACCCGGGTGTTCCGGCTCAGCCGCTCGGTCGCACAGGGCGTGGTCGTGATGGACTATGTCGAGGCCGCGCGCCTGCGCGGCGAGAAGCTGCCCTGGATCATGCGGCGGGAGATCCTGCCCAACATCATGCCGCCCCTGGTGGCGGAGTTCGGGCTGCGCTTCTGCTTCGTCTTCCTCACCATCAGCGCCCTCTCCTTCCTCGGCCTCGGCATCCAGCCGCCGACCGCCGACTGGGGTTCCATGGTGCGGGACAACGCCGCCCTCATCACCTATGGCGATATCACGCCGCTGCTGCCGGCCGGCGCGATCGCGCTGCTGACCGTCAGCGTCAATTTCGTGGTCGACTGGTTCCTGCACAAGACGAGCGGGCTGCGCGAATGAACGACAACGCGAAGACGCCGACAGGAAATCCGGGGGCGGGCGGCGCCCGCACCAAAGGCGACGTGCTGCTGGAAGTCCGCGGCCTGAAGATCGACGGCGAGAGCGACGAGATCTGGCGACCGATCGTCAAGGGGGTCGATCTCAGCCTGAAGCGGGGCGAGGTGCTGGGCGTGATCGGCGAGTCCGGCGCCGGAAAATCCACCATCGGCCTCGCCGCGATGGGCTACGCGCGTCCCGGCTGCCGCATCTCCGGCGGCAGCGTCGTCTTCGACGGCCTCGACCTGGTATCGGCGAGCGACGAGCAGCGGCGCAAGCTGCGCGGCTCGCGCATCGCCTATGTGGCGCAGAGCGCAGCCGCCTCGTTCAATCCGGCACACCAGCTGATGCCGCAGACCATCGAAGCCGAGCTGCGCGAGGGCCTGCGCACCAAGGCGGAGGCCGAGAAGGACGCGGTCGAGCTCTATCGCCGGCTGCGCCTGCCCAACCCGGAAGAGATCGGCTTCCGCTATCCGCACCAGGTCTCGGGCGGGCAGCTCCAGCGCGCCATGACGGCGATGGCGATGACCTGCCGGCCCGACCTTATCATTTTCGACGAGCCGACGACCGCGCTCGACGTCACCACCCAGGTCGAGGTGCTGGCGGCGATCCGCGACATCGTCGAGCAGTTCCACACCGCCGCCATCTACATCACCCACGATCTGGCCGTGGTGGCGCAGATGGCGGACCGCATCATGGTGCTGCGCCACGGCCTGGAGGTCGAGGAGGCGCCGACGCGGGAGATGCTCAGCAACCCGAAGCAAGACTACACCAAGTCGCTGTGGTCGGTCAGAAAGCTGGGCAAGGAGGAACAGCCGGGGGGCGATGCGATCCTGCAGGTGAAGAACGTCACCGCCGCCTATGGCAACGCGGTGAAGGTGCTGAACGACGTCACCGTGACGGTGCCGCGCGGCCGCACCGTGGCGGTGGTGGGCGAATCCGGTTCGGGCAAGTCAACGCTCGCCCGGGTCATCACCGGTCTGCTGCCGCCCATCGCCGGCGAGATCGTGTTCGACGGCAAGGTCCTGCCGCGCGCGCTGAAGGACCGCAACCCGGACATCCTGCGCCGCATCCAGATGATCTACCAGATGCCGGATACCGCGCTGAACCCGCGCCAGACGGTCTATGAGGTGATCGGCCGGCCCCTGGAATTCTATCTCGGCCTCACCGGTGCCAAGAAAGAGGCGCGCATCCTGGAGCTCCTGAAGCTGATCGAGATGGATGAGGGCCATCTCGACCGCCTGCCCGGCGAATTGTCGGGCGGACAGAAGCAGCGCATCTGCATCGCCCGCGCGCTCGCCGCCGAGCCGCAGCTGATCATCTGCGACGAGGTGACCTCGGCGCTCGACCAGATCGTGCAGGAGGAGATCCTGAAGCTGCTGCTGCGGCTGCAGCGGGAATTGAACGTCTCCTACCTCTTCATCACACACGACATCGCCACCGTGCGCGCCATCTCCGACGAGATCGTGGTGATGTTCCAGGGCCAGGTGGTGCAGCAGGGCCCGAAGACCCGCGTGCTATCGCCGCCCTACCCGCCTTATACCGAGCTGCTGCTCTCTTCGGTGCCCGAGATGGACCCGGACTGGCTCAGCAACCTGCTCGCCAAGCGCAAGGCCCAGCCGGCGGCGATGCAGTCGCAGGACCGGTAGGCAGGCACCGAGGCACGGCTGCCCCCACCCCAGCCCTCCCCCGTTCCGGGTGAGGGAGACTAAGTTCCGCGTTGCTCTCCTCCCCCGGAACTGGGAGGTCAGGGAGGGGGCAGATGCAGCGCGGCGCTCTAGGCCCGCTGCGGCGTCAGGTCGACCGACCAGAGCGCAGCGTCGGCGACATCGCGGAGCGTAACGGTCATCACGCCGGTGTCGGCGGCGATCTTCACATGGCCGAAGAACTGCAGCCCGGCGGAGGGCGGCAGGTTGACCTGACCGGCATCCGGCGCTTTCACGTATTTCACTTCGGGGCCGAAGGTCATGTCGAGATCGTTGGGGCCGAAGGTGCC
>JAEUKU010000357.1 GCA_016794075.1 Rhodospirillaceae bacterium | reverse complement strand
GCTCGATCCCGATTCCTTCGAGGAATGGGACATGTTCGTCGAGCATCGCTGCGCCGATTTCGGCATGCAGCAGCAGAAAGTGCCGGGCGACGGCGTGGTCACCGGCTACGGCACCATCAACGGCCGGCTGGTCTTTGTCTTCAGCCAGGATTTCACCGTTTTCGGCGGCTCGCTTTCCGAGGCCCATGCCGAGAAGATCTGCAAGGTGATGGACCAGGCGATGAAGGTCGGCGCCCCGGTCATCGGCCTCAACGATTCCGGCGGCGCGCGCATCCAGGAAGGTGTGGCCTCGCTCGCCGGCTATGCCGAGGTGTTCCAGCGCAACATCATGGCCTCCGGCGTGGTGCCGCAGATCTCGCTGGTCATGGGACCCTGCGCCGGCGGCGCCGTCTACTCGCCCGCAATGACCGACTTCATCTTCATGGTGAAGGACAGCTCCTACATGTTCGTCACCGGCCCGGACGTGGTGAAGACGGTGACGCATGAGACCGTGACCCACGAGCAGCTGGGCGGCGCGGTCACCCATTCGCAGAAATCCGGCGTCGCCGATCTCGCCTTCGAGAACGACGTCGAGGCGCTGCTGCAATTGCGCCGCTTCATCGACCTGGTGCCGTCCTCCAACCGCGAGAAGGCGCCGGCGCGCGAGACGCCGGATCCGATCGACCGCGACGAGCCCTCGCTCGACACGCTGGTGCCGGCCAATCCCAACAAGCCCTACGACATGCACGAGCTGATCGCGAAGGTGGTCGACGAGGGCGACTTCTTCGAGCTGCAGCCGGATTTCGCCAGGAACATCATTATCGGCCTGGCGCGCATGGGCGGCGACACGGTCGGCATCGTCGCCAACCAGCCGATGGTTCTGGCCGGCTGCCTCGACATCGACAGCAGCCGCAAGGCCGCGCGCTTCGTGCGCTTCTGCGACTGCTTCAACATCCCGATCGTTACCTTTGTCGATGTGCCGGGGTTCCTTCCGGGCACGACGCAGGAATATGGCGGCATCATCAAGCACGGCGCCAAGCTGCTCTTCGCCTATGGCGAGGCGACGGTGCCGAAGGTGACGGTGATTACCCGCAAGGCCTATGGCGGCGCCTATGACGTGATGAGCTCCAAGCACATCCGCGGCGACGTGAATTTCGCCTGGCCCTCGGCGGAGATCGCGGTGATGGGGCCGAAGGGCGCCGTCGAGATCATCTTTCGCGCCGACCTCAGCGACAAGCAGAAGATCGCCGACCGCACCGAGGAATACCGGCGCAAGTTCGCCAATCCCTTCGTCGCCGGCGCCCGCGGCTTCATCGACGACGTGATCATGCCGCACTCGACCCGCAAGCGCATCTGCCGCTCGCTCGCCATGCTCAGGGACAAGAAGCTCGAGAATCCCTGGAAGAAACACGACAACATCCCGCTGTGACGATGTTCAAAAAAATACTCATCGCCAATCGCGGCGAAATCGCCTGCCGCGTCATCCGCACCGCGCGCGCCATGGGCATCAAGACGGTCGCCGTCTATTCCGATGCCGATGCCGACGCGCTGCATGTGCGCGAGGCGGACGAAGCGGTGGCGATCGGCCCCGCCCCGGCGGCGCAGAGCTACCTGGTGATCGAGAAGATCGTCGAGGCCTGCAAGCAGACGGGTGCCGAGGCGGTGCATCCCGGCTACGGCTTCCTCTCCGAGAACCGCAAATTCGCCGAGGCGCTGAAGCAGGCCGGCATCGCCTTCATCGGTCCCGACACCCACGCCATCGCCGCGATGGGCGACAAGATCGAATCCAAGAAACTGGCGAAGGAAGCCGGCGTCTCCACCGTTCCCGGCTATCTCGGCGTGATCAAGGATGCAGAGGAGGCGGCGAAGATCGCCAGGGAGATCGGCTATCCGGTCATGATCAAGGCCTCGGCCGGCGGCGGCGGCAAGGGCATGCGCATCGCCCGCAACGACCAGGAGGCGCGCGAGGGCTTCCGCTCCGCCACCAACGAGGCGCGCTCCAGCTTCGCCGATGACCGCGTCTTCCTCGAGAAATTCGTCGAGGAGCCGCGGCACATTGAAATTCAAGTGCTCGGCGACGCCCACGGCAACTGCATTTATCTGGGCGAGCGCGAATGCTCGATCCAACGCCGCCACCAGAAGGTGATCGAGGAGGCGCCGAGCCCGTTCCTCGACGAGAAGACTAGGAAGGCGATGGGCGAGCAGGCCGTCGCCCTCGCCAAGGCCGTGCAATACAAATCCGCCGGCACGGTCGAGTTCATCGTCGACGGCAAGCGCAATTTCTATTTCCTCGAGATGAACACGCGGCTCCAGGTCGAGCATCCGGTGACCGAGATGGTGACCGGCCTGGATCTGGTCGAGCAGATGATCCGCGTCGCCGCCGGCGAGAAGCTGAAGCTCCGCCAATCTGACGTGAAGCTGAAGGGCTGGGCGATCGAGGCGCGCGTCTATGCCGAAGATCCGGTGCGCAACTTCCTGCCGTCGATCGGCCGCCTGGTGCGTTACCGCGAGCCCTCCGCGGGACCTGCGGTGCGCGTCGACAGCGGCGTCTACGAGGGCGCCGAGATCAGCATGTTCTACGACCCGATGATCTGCAAGCTTGTCACCTATGGCGAGGACCGGCCGGCGGCGATCGCGGCGATGCGCGAGGCGTTGGATTCCTTCCACATCCGCGGCCTCGGCCACAATATCAGCTTCCTCGCCGCGCTGATGGCGCATCCGCGCTTCGAGGCCGGGCGGCTGACCACCGGCTTCATCGCCGAGGAATTCCCCGATGGCTTCAGCGGCGTGGCGCTGCCGGAGGAGGCCATGGGCGATCTGGTCGCGGTCGCCGCCGTGGTGCATCAGGCGTACGCAAAGCGCGCCGTCGCCGGGAATCCGCATTTCAGGACCGGCGCGGCGGTCGCCAATGGCAGCTGGGTGGTGAAGTCCGGCGGCGCGCAGCACCCGGTGACGGTGGTGGAGACGGCGTTGGGCTATGCCGTGATCGACGGCAAGCGCAGCCGCGAGCTGGTCAGCGACTGGTGCATCGGCGAGACCATCTATCGCGGCCGCATCGACGGACGCAGCGTCGTGGCGCAGGTCGATCGAGACGGCATCGGCTATCGCCTCGGCCATGGCGGCGCGCAGCTGAAGGTCCAGGTCCTCACCCCGCGCGCCGCTGCGCTCGCCGGCCACATGCTGGAAAAGGTCGCGCCGGACATGTCGAAATACCTGCTCTCGCCGATGCCGGGCCTGCTGGTCTCGCTCGCGGTGCAGGAAGGCCAGGAGATCAAGGCCGGCCAGGAGCTGGCCGTCGTCGAGGCGATGAAGATGGAGAATCTGCTGCGCGCCGAGCGCGACGCCAAGGTCGCCAAGCTGCATGCCAAGCCGGGCGACAGCCTCTCCGTCGATCAGGTCATCGTCGAGTTCGCCTGATGCCGGGTGAGTCGTCCGGACGGAAGGCGGTGCAGGCCGTCATCACCGGCACCGTGCAGGGCGTCTGGTTTCGCGCCTGGACGGTGGAGCAGGCGAGTGCGCGCGGCCTCGACGGCTGGGTGCGCAACCGCCGCGACGGCAGCGTCGAAGCGGTGTTCGCCGGCGATGCCGCGCTGGTCGACGACATGATCAAGATCTGTCACCGGGGCCCGAGCGCGGCGAACGTCGCGCAGGTCGCCGTCACTCCCGCCGCGGACATGCCAGCCGCCGGCTTCCGCAAACTGCCCACCGCGTAACCTCGCAGCTCAACCGGATCATGCGCCTCGGAAAGTTCTACCGCCGCCACCTGCGCTACCCTTTGTGGCGTTTGACCCATCCTTTTACCCGTTACGAGGCCTACTACGCCTGGGTGGTGACGCAGAAGCTCAAGCGCGGCCGCAAGCATCCGGCGATCGGCCCGCATGCCTATGCCGCCCGCGGCGAGCGCGAGATGATCGACGTGCTGCTGCGCCACGGATTGCAGCCGCAGCAGGTGGTGGTGGATTACGGCTGCGGCAGCCTGCGCCTTGCCAGGCCGCTGGTGGAATTCCTGGCGCCCGGAAAGTTCTGGGGTCTCGATCTGGCGCAGGATTTCCTTGACGCCGGACTCGTGCATCTCGGCCCGGCCTTGCACGGGGAGAAGCGGCCGAACCTGCGCGTGATCGACGACGCCGGGCTGGCGGCGGCGAAGACGGCGCGGCCGGATGTCATCGCCGCCTGGCATGTCCTCGGCAAGGTTCCGGACCAGATCTTCGAGGACTTCTTCCGCAACATCGTCGGCTTGATGCATCCGGGCACCAGGGCCTACCTGCAATTCGAGGACACGCCGACGCGGCGCCAGCTGCACGGCCTCGCCTGGTCGATCCCGCGGCAGATGCTGCTCGACACCTTGGCGCGCATCGACCCGGGTCTGCGGGTGACGATCCACGAGATCAAGCACAACCGGCACCGCGGCATCCGCTACGTCTATGCCGAGGTGGGGTATTGAACGGAGTTCCCTCTCCCGGAACGGGGGAGGGCGAGGGAGGGGGCAGCCGCGCCTCAATGCCAGTCAAACTTCGCTCGCTGCCCCCACCTCAATCCTCCCCCGTTCCGGGGGAGGAGGTTGGCTGAGCGCTTACTCCGCCGCTTCCTGCCGCGTTGCCCCGAATACCTCTTCGAACGCGCCCCTGAGCGCCATGTCGAATTCCGGCATCGAGACGATGTAGCCGAGCTGAGCGAGAGAGGTGACGCCGAGCGGGGCGTCGGCGGTCTCCTGGATGCCGCAGGGCACGATGCCGGCGAAGTGGCTGAGATCCGGGTCGACGTTGACGGCGATGCCGTGGAAGGTGACCCAGCGGCGCACCCGCACGCCGATGGCGGCAATCTTGTCCTCGCGCCCGTCATGGGCGACCCAGATGCCGACCCGTCCTGCGCGCCGCTCGCCCTTCAGGTTGAAGCGGGCGAGGGTGCGGATGATCCATTCCTCCAGATCATGGACATAGCGCCGGACGTCCTCGCCGCGGTGCTTGAGGTCCAGCATCGCGTAAGCCACCCGCTGGCCGGGCCCGTGATAGGTGTATTGCCCACCCCGGCCGGCGGGGTAGACCGGGAAGCGGCCCGGCTGCAGCAGGTCGCCCGCCTGGGCGCTGGTGCCGGCGGTGTAGAGCGGCGGGTGCTCCAGCAGCCAGACCAGTTCCGGGGCGCCCTGGTGGCGGATCGCCTCGGCGCGCGCCTCCATTTCGGCCAGCGCGACCGGGTAGTCCACTAACCCCTCGGAAATACGCCATTCCATTGCCGGTCCGGGGTCCTTTGGGCTGCTTTCAAGGCTTGCTACGGAGGTCCCGATTTGCTATTCCCGCCCTCGGCTTCTGGCAAGGGTTCTATGCCCGGTTTCGGGGGTCCTGATGCGGTCGTGGCGGAACTGGTAGACGCGCAGCGTTGAGGTCGCTGTGGGGCAACCCGTGGA
>JAEUKU010000319.1 GCA_016794075.1 Rhodospirillaceae bacterium | reverse complement strand
GTCGGATCCTGTGCGAATGCCGGCACTGCCGCCAGGGTTCCTGTCAGCGCGACGACGATTCCTGTCAATCCTCGGCGCAAACCCAAACGAAGCATCCCTGCCCCCTTTTCTTGAAAAGTATGACAATCCCGATGCTGCACTGCATCAGGCGTGCCAACATTGGAAATGCCGGGGATTCAAGCGGAATGGCGGGAACGGACGACGGAACGTCGCCCAATCCCTGGGCAGGAGAAATGCGTTCGCCCAAATCTTGGGCAGCTTGATCGAAGTTAAGCGGCGCTCTCTCCGCCATGCACCTTGGCCGCCAGCGACGCCGACAGGAAGCGGTCGATGTCGCCGTCGAGGACGCTGCCGGTATCGCTGGTCTCCACCTCCGTCCGCAGGTCCTTGACCATCTGGTAAGGCTGCAGAACGTAGGAGCGGATCTGGTGGCCCCAGCCGATATCAGTCTTGGTGGCTTCCACCGCGGCGGCGGCTTCCTCGCGCTTCCGCAGCTCCGCCTCGTAGAGGCGGGCCTTCAGCATGTCCATGGCCATGGCGCGGTTGCGGTGCTGCGAGCGGTCGGCCTGGCAGGAGACCACGATTCCGGTCGGCATGTGGGTGATGCGGATGGCGGAATCGGTCTTGTTGATGTGCTGGCCGCCGGCGCCGGAGGCGCGGAAGGTGTCGACCTTCAGATCCTTGTCGAGGATCTCGACCTCGATGTTGTCGTCGACCACCGGATAGACCCAGACCGAGGAGAAGCTGGTGTGCCGGCGCGCGTTGGAATCGTAGGGCGAGATGCGCACCAGGCGGTGCACGCCGGATTCCGATTTCAGCCAGCCATAGGCATTCGGCCCCTTGATCTCGATGGTCGCGGATTTGAGTCCCGCCTCTTCGCCCGGGCTCTCTTCCAGCCACTCGACCTTATAGCCGTGCTGCTCCGCCCAGCGCACATACATGCGCAGCAGCATCTGCGCCCAATCCTGCGCCTCGGTGCCGCCGGCGCCGGCATGGACTTCGAGATAGCAATCGTTCTGGTCGGCCTCGCCGGAGAGCAGCGATTCCAGCTCGCGCTTGGAGGCCTCCGCCTTGAGCGCCTTCAGCTGCGCCTCGGCCTCGTCGACGCTCTTGCCGTCGCCCTCCATCTCGCCCAGCTCGGCGAGGGTCAGCGCGTCATCGAGCTCGCGCTCCATGGCGCGATAGGCATCGATGGCGTTGGACAGGTGCGTGCGTTCCCGCATCACCGTCTGGGCCTTCGCGGGCTTGTCCCAGAGGGTCGGGTCTTCGGCGAGCGCGTTCAGCTCATCCAGGCGGCGGAGGGCGTTCTCCCAGTCAAAGATGCCTCCTCAGCAGGGCCAGGGAGGATCGGATCTCCCCCGCAACCGCTTCAATCTCGGCACGCATGTCGCTGAACCTCCGGCAAATTCACAAATCGGGCGCGACCATGGCCAATCGCACCGGGCGCGTCAACCCGCGGCCTTCCTAGTAGATGCCGCCGCTGCTGTCGGTCGCCGGGGCGCTGGGCTGCGGCGGCGGAGCGGGTGCCGGCTGCAGCGGCGCGGCCCCCGGTGCCGGCTGCTCCGGCGCGGGCTGCAGGCCGGGTTGCGGCGTCACCACGGCGCCCGAACTCGGCCCGGTCGGCTGGATGGAGGGCTCGAGCGCGCCGGGATCCACGGTGACCGCGCCATCCGGCGAGGTCGTCGTGCCGGGGAGTGCAGCCCCCTGGTCGGGCTGCGCCGGTTGCGTCGGGGCGCCGGAGACGACACCGCCCTGGTCGGTGCCGTAGGCGCCGGTCGAATCGATGATCATGGTGCCGCCCTGGTAACCTTCGCCGGCGGTGCCCAGCGGGATGATCGAGCCGTAGCCGGCATCCTGGCCGTAGTTGGTGACGCCCTGGATCAGCGCCTGGGCGCCGGTCGGCTCGCTGCCGGGCTTGAAGGCCTCGAGGACGATCTTTTCGCTGCCCGGGCCGGCGCGTTCGCCGGTCATATAATCGACGCGCACCAGGCGGATGCCGGGCGGCACGCGGAACGGCGTCGCCGGCTTGTCCTTCAGCGCCTCGATCATGAAGTCGCGGAAGATCGGCGCCGACAGGCCGCCGCCGGTCGCCTTGGGGCCGAGCGAGCGCGGCTGGTCGAAGCCGAGATAGACGCCGGCGACGAGATCGGGCGAGAAGCCCATGAACCACACGTCGCGGCCCTCGTTGGTGGTGCCGGTCTTGCCCGCCAGCGGCTTGCCCACCGCCTTCACCGCCGTGCCGGTGCCGCGCAGCACGACGCCTTCGAGCATCGAGACCATCTGATAGGCGGTGGCCGGGTCGATCACCTGTTCGCGCATGTCGGGGATCTCGGGCATCGCGCCACCGGCATAGTCGGAGAGCTGACAGCCCTCGCAGGGGCGCTGGTCGTGGCGGTAGATGGTCCAGCCCTGGTTGTCCTGGATGCGGTCGATGACCGTCGGCGTGACCTTCTTGCCGCCGTTGACGATCTCGGCATAGGCGCCGGCCAGGCGCAGCACCGTCGTCTCGCCGGCGCCGAGCGACATGGCCAACGTCTGCTGCATGTTGTCGATGACGCCGAGGCGGCCCGCCATCTCAGCCACCTTGGCCATGCCGATGGTCTGCGCCATGCGGATGGTCATCAGGTTGCGCGAATTTTCCAGGCCGCGCCGCATGGTGGCGGCGCCGAGGAAGTCCTGCGCGTAGTTCTCCGGCCGCCACAGCGGCAGGCCGGGCCCCTGGTCGATGACGATGGGCGCGTCGAGGATCATGGTCGAGGGCGTGAAGCCCGCCTCCAGCGCCGCCAGATAGACGATGGGCTTGAAGGAAGAGCCCGGCTGGCGCTTGGCCTGGGTCGCGCGGTTGAATTCCGATTGCTGATAGGACCAGCCACCGGTCATGGCGAGGACGCGGCCGGTATGCGGGTCCATCGCCACCATGGCGCCGCTGATCTCCGGCACCTGGCGCAGGGCGAAGGCGCCTTCGACGCGCTTGCCGTCCTCGACCAGCGGTTCGGTGGCGATGAGGTCGCCCACCGCCAGCACGTCGTTCGCCGCCTTGACCGCCGGGCCGACGCGGCCTTCCGGCGTGCGCTTGCGCGCCCAGCCGAGCGCGGCGACCGGGATGCGGCCCTGGGTGCCGTCTTTGAAGCCGAGGGTGGCGGCATCGGGCGTCGCCTCCAGTACCAGCGCCGGCTGCCAGTCGTAGAGCCAGGGCATCGGCGGCAGCTCTTCCAGCGTCTTCTGCCAGGTCTCGACGCTGTCGAAATGCTTCAGCGGGCCGCGATAGCCCTGCGTCTTGTCGTAGGTGACGAGGTGCTGCCGCAGCACGCGGTCGGCGATCTCCTGCAGCCGGGGATCGATGGTGGCCCGCACCGCCAGGCCCTTCTTGTAGAGGCCGTCCTCGCCGAAGCGCTGCACGATCTCGCGCCGCACCTCCTCGGCGAAATACTCCGCCACCACGTGCTCGGTCGCGGCGCGCGAGCGCTGCTCCAGCGGCTCGGCCCGCGCCGCCTCGGCCTCGGCCGCGGTGATGTGGCCGTCCTCCTGCATGCGCTGGATGACCCAGTTGCGGCGCTCGACGGCGGCCTCGTGGTTACGCCGGATGTTGTAGTTGTTCGGCGCCTTGGGCAGCGAGGCGAGATAGGCGGCCTCCCCGATGCTGAGCTCGTCCAGCGACTTGCTGAAATAGTTCAGCGCCGCGGTGGCGACACCGTAATTGCCGGAGCCGAGATAGATCTGGTTCAGGTAGAGCTCGAGGATGCGGTTCTTGTCGAACGCCTTCTCGATCCTGAGCGCCAGGATCATCTCGCGGATCTTGCGTTTGTACGAGACCTCGTTGGTGAGAAAGAAGTTCTTGGTCACCTGCTGGGTGATGGTGGAGGCGCCGACCGGGCGACGGTCGCTGCCATAGTTGCGCAGGTTGACCACCATGGCGTTGATCACGCCCGGCAGGTCGACGCCGGGATGGGTGTAGAAGGTCTTGTCCTCGGCGGCGAGGAAGGCGTTGATCACCCGCTTGGGCATCACGGTGATCGGCACGAAGACCCGGTTCTCCACCGCATATTCGGCGAGCAGCCGGCCATCGCCGGCATAGATGCGGGAAACCACCGGCGGATCGTAGCTGGCCAGCTCGTAGTAATCCGGCAGGCCTTGCGAGAAGTGCTCGTAGACCAGCCACAGGGCGAGCGCGCCCACCACCCCGAAAAACACCAGGGTGCCGAGCAGGAAGGAGAGGATTCGCGTCAATCGCATGCTCTGGCCGGTTCCGGCCGCCTTTTCAGTTTCCCGGGGTCCGGGACCCGCCCGGTACACAATTGGGCACCCGGACCGTCTTATCCAACAGGACCGTCCGCTTCAACAGGTGACCCAGGATAAAGGTGGAATTATGACAATCCGCCCTCCGGGCGGCGGCCTTCCGCGCTCAGGAGCGGCGCACCATTTCCTGCCAGCTGAAATAGTTCTCGATGGCGCCGCGGATAGCCTTGGCCAGGCGCTTCTGGTGCTTGGCGCTGGTCAGCAGCGCCTCGTCCTTGGTGCTGGAGATATAGCCCATTTCGATGAGGACCGAAGGCACATCGGGCGCCTTCAGCACCGCGAAGCCGGCATAGCGGTGGGTGTTGCCGAGCAGCATAGTCTCCCGCTTCAGCTCGCCCACCAGCAGCCCGGCGAAGCGGGTCGACATGTTCTTGGTGTCGCGCTGCGCCAGGTCGATGAGAATGTCGGTGACCACGTTGCTCTGCTTGCTGAGGTCGACGCCGGCGATGATGTCGGACTTGTTCTCCTTGGCCGCCAGGGCGGCGGCCTCGGCGTCGGAGGCCTTCTCGGACAGAGTGTAGACCGAGGCGCCGCGGGTCAGCGGGTCGTTGTGGCTGTCGGCGTGCAGCGAGATGAACAGGTCGGCGGCCTTTTCCCGCGCCAGGCCGAAACGCTCGCGCAGCGGGATGTACACGTCCTTGCCCCGGGTCAGGGCGACGCGGAACTTGCCGGTCGCTTCCAGCTCCTTCTTGAGCGCCCTGGCCACCGCCAGGGTCAGCTCCTTCTCGGTCACGTTCTCGCCCACGGCGCCGGGGTCGATGCCGCCATGGCCGGGATCGATGACGATCAGCGGCTTGCTGCGCCGCGCCTCCTGTTCGGGCTGCTTGGCGGCGCCACTGCTCAGTCCGGGCGCGCCGGC
>JAEUKU010000307.1 GCA_016794075.1 Rhodospirillaceae bacterium | reverse complement strand
GAGGTCGCGCCGCTGCGTTGCCGCATCGAGGACACCGAGGATGGCTCCGACGATCCGGGCGGTGGCGCCGGCCGGGCTCCGCGTCAGCAGCGTGTAGAGGAAGTCCTGAGGCGCCAGCGCGTTCCGCGTATCAGGCCGGCGGAGCGAGGCGCCGATGATTCCCCAGGAAGGATCCAGCCGCAGGACGTCGTCCACATACACCGCCATATGCGCGCGATGGAACGCGCCGATGCCGAGATGCACGATGCCCGGCGTGATGTTGGAGCGGTCATATGGCAGCCGGACAGCGGGACAGGCGGCGGATAGCCGCGATGCGCTTGCGTTCTCAGTCAATTTCGATGAGCGCCTTGATCAGCCCGGCCTTCTGATTGGCCCAGACCGGGATCGAGCTCGCCGCGTTGCCGAGCGTCGTGCGATGGGTGACCAGTCGGCCGATCGGGATGTCGCCGCCGCGAATGGCGTCGATCACCCGGCGGAAATCGTCGTTCGTGGCATTGCGGCTGCCGAACAAGGTCATTTCCTTGCGGTGGAAGTCCGGATCCATGAAGGTGATGGTCTCCTTGATGACGCTGACCAGCACATAGCGGCCGCCATTCGCCACGAAGTCGAAGCCTTTTTCCATGGCCGCCTGGCTGCCGGTCGCATCGAACACGATGTCGAAGCCGTCGCCATCGGTAAAGGCGCGCACTGCGGCTGAAGTATCGCCGTCCGCCGGCAGCGCGGCGGCGCCCGCGATCGTTTGCGCCGTCGCGACGCGTTCCTCCGACCGGTCCAGCACTGCCACACTGGCCCCCGACGCGCGCGCGAACAACGTGACGCCAAGGCCGATCGGGCCGGCGCCGACCACCAGCACCCTGTCGCGGCCCGTGACGCCGCCCCGGCGCACCGCATGCGCCCCGATCGACAGGAATTCCACCGCTGCACATTCGTCCGCGGTCAAGCCCACGGCCTTGATCAGGTTGGACTCGGGCACGGAGAGCAGCCCGGCCAGCCCGCCATCCTGATGCACGCCCAGGACGGAGATGTTGGCGCAGCAATTGGTCTTTCCGGCCCTGCAGGCGATGCAGCGGCCGCAGGACAGATAGGGATTGACGACGCAGATCTCGCCTTTCGCAAGTCCGGATTGCGCGGAAGCCTCGACAACCTCCACCGCAAGCTCATGTCCCATCACCCGCGGATAATGCAGGAACGGGTGCTTGCCTTGAAAGATGTGGTAGTCGGTGCCGCAGATTCCGACCCGCCGGGGGCGGACCAGCGCGCAACCGGATTCCGGGTGTGGGGCGGGCCGCTGCACGATTTCGAGGCGGCCAGGCTCGCAGCAAACGAGGGCATCTATGTTCTGCACGCCACCCCTCCGCGCTCGAAATACGCAGCACAATCGGCAAGAGGGCACGGGGGCCGGGTTCACCGGCCCCCGTGCCGAGCTCTAGAAGGTCGCCATGTTATCCTTGGTGACTAAGGCGGCGCCAGAATCGATGAGCGATTCCACCTTTTCGCCGCGGATCGCTTTGACCAGCGAATCCACGCCGAGCTCCGCCATCTTGGTCGGGAACTGGGCCACGGTGGCATCTTCGATCCCGGCTTCGAGGGCCTCCTGCTCGCCGCAGCAGAAATCGAAGCCCGCGAGGACGATCTTGTCGCCGGGAATGCCGGCGTTCTTGATCGCCTGGGCGGCTCCGGCGGCCGGCGGACCGCAGGCCGCGAAGATCGCCTTGAGTTCCGGGTGCTTCGTCAGCAGATCCTCCGCGACCGAGATGCCGAGTTCCTCGGTGCAGTTGGTGGCGCCTTTGCCGACGATCTCGACCTCGACACCCTTGAGCCCGTCGAGCATGCCTTTGACCCGGTCGTCGAGGGACGGGACGCCCGGGACGCCCTCGAGGATGCCCAGGGTGTCGCCTGTCTTCAGCACGGTCTTCAGGTATTCGCCGGCGATTTTGCCGGCATTGTAGTTGTTGGTCGTCGCCAATGCCGTGCGGCCAGTCCAGCCTGGAATGTCGTTGTCCATGAGGACGACCTTCACGCCCTGCGCGATCGCCTTGTCAAGCGCAGGTGCCACCGTCGGATCGACCGGAGTGAGGGCGATCCCTTGCACGCCCCTGGTCACCATGGATTCGATGAGGGCGATCTGCCCCTCGATGTCCGTGGCCGAAGTGCCCTGGCCGAACTCGATCTCCACGCCTGGATTGGCCGCGGCGTAAGCCTTTGCGGCGTCCTCCATGGTGGCGAAAAACGGCACCGGGAACTTGGTGATGAAGCCGATCTTCACGGTATCGGCGAGGGCAGGGCCGCTACAGGCCGCAGCGAGTGCCAAGCCTCCCAACAGCAGTCTTAGTCTCATCTCCTTCTCCTCCCATGTGGATCGCGTCGAGGTGAAGCGACCCTTTCTTCGCCACGTCTCGCGTGGCGATTGCGTCAAGCCTCGGCGCCGACAATCATCGAAACCAGTTCCTGCTGGTTGGCGCGCGTGGGCTTCAACTCGCCGACTTTTCGTCCTTGGCGGAGCACGACCGCGCGATCGGCAAGCTCGATCACATGCTCCATGTTGTGGGTGATGAGGATCACGGCATTGCCTTCCGCGCGCAGCTGCGCGACGAGGTCGAGAACCTTCCGCGACTCGCGCACGCCAAGCGCCGCCGTGGGCTCATCAAGAATCACCACCTTCCGGGCGAAGACGGTGGCGCGGGCGACCGCGATCGCCTGGCGCTGGCCGCCCGACATGAGCGCCACCGGGGCATCGAATCTGGGCAGCTTGACCTTGAGGCGGTCGAGCACGGCCGCCGCTTGCCGGTCCATGGCGCGGCCCTTCAGCAGCCGCAGCCCCTGCGGAAGCCATGACGGGAAGGCGATTTCACGCCCGCAATAGAAGTTCTGCGCCGGCGTCAGAGTGTCGAACAAGGCGAGGTCCTGGTAGACCGTCTCGATCCCGAAGCGGCGGGCCGCCGCGGGCGAATGGATGGCGACCGCTTCACCGTCGAGCAGGATCTCGCCTTCGTCGAGTGCGTGGACGCCGCTGATGCACTTCACCAGCGTGGACTTGCCGGCGCCGTTGTCGCCGAGCAGGGCCAGGACCTGGCCGCGATGCGCCTCGAGGCTGACGCTCTTCAGGGCGTGGACGGCGCCGAAGCGTTTCTCGGCCCGACGGATCGCGAGAACCGGGGGCGGGGTCGTCATGGCGCCCTCGCCGCCTGCAGCACCCGTGCGCGCGCCTCCAGCCAATTGCGCAGCACGTCGGCCTCGACCGCCAGGACGATGATGAGACCGATGGCGATCATCTGGAAAAACACGTCGACGCCCAGCAGATTTAGGGCGTTGCGGATGACGCCGATCATGACGGCGCCAACCAGCGCGTGGCCGATATGGCCGCGTCCGCCGAGGAAGCTCGCGCCGCCGATGATCACGGCCGCGATGGTGTCGAGCTCGAGCAGGTTGCCGTAGAGCGGCGACCCGGCTTCGGTCCGGCCGGCGAGGATGACGGCCCCGATGCCGGCGCACAGGCCGGAGAGCACATAGGTCGTCACCAGCACGCCCTTGACGGGAATTCCCATCTGGACGGCGGCTTCCGGCTGACCGCCGACGGCATAGATCCAGCGGCCCCAGACCATCGCCTTCGCCATCACCAGGACCAGCGCGGCGACACCCGCGACCACGAAGAAGGAACTGGGAAGGCCGAAGGAAGTCGAACGGCCGAGCGCCGCGATGCCTTCGGGCATGCCGCGCATGGTCGTGTGACCCACCGCCAGCTCCAGCGCCAGGCCCCGGCAGATGCTCAGCGTCGCCAGGGTGATGATGAAGGGATGCGGCAACCGCCCGTAGACATAGGCGATGCCGTTGACGGCGCCCACGAGGGCACCGGAGAGCGCCATGGCCGCCATGACGAGCGCGGCGGAATCGACCTGACGGAAGACCAGGCTGCCGATAACGGTGGCGAGCGCGAGATTGGCGCCCACCGAGAGGTCGATGCCCCGGGTGAGGATGACGAGGTGCTGGCCGATTGCGACGGTGGCGATGACCGCCGTCTGGGCGACGATGTTGCCCAGATTGCCGGGCGTCAGGAAGGCGGGGGTGAGCAAGCCGATGGTGCCGGCCAGCAGCACCAGGATCAGCAGCGGCCCGATGCTCAGCAGGCGCAGGCTGAGCGCGATCAGGGCGGAGCCGCCCGACGTGCGTTCGCTTGCAGCATCCGCCGCAATATCGGGCCGTTCGTCCGCCACGTTGACCACAGTTCTCCCCATCGCGTGAATTTTTTTATAGACAAAATCCAACCAAGCAGGGTGGTCAATGTGTTTTTTATAGATTAAAATGACAATCAAGGAACTGGAGAGGCGTGGAGAAGCGTGATGAAGACCGACGCGGTGTTCAAGCGGGCTTTCAACGATGCGGTGACCGTGGTCGCTTCGCTCGGCGATGGCGAGGCATTGCCGTCCGAGAACGACCTCGGGGCGCGCCTCAATGTCAGCCGCACGACGGTCCGCAAGATCCTCGCCACGCTGGAGGAGCGCGGCGCCATTGGCGGCAGCGGCCGGCAGCGTTTCGTGCGCGCGGCGGACGTGGCGGCCATGCGCTTTCCGGATGCCGAGACGGTACCCATGTCGGAGCAGGTCGAGCAGCGCTTCATGGACTGGATGCTGCGCGGAAACACCCGACCGGGAACCAGCATCAACGAGGCGGAACTCGCCCGCCAGTTCGGCGTGGCGACGACGGGCATTCGCGAATTCCTGAACCGGTTCCAGCGCTTCGGCCTGATCGAGAAGCGGCCGAACGCGGGCTGGCTGTTCAAGGGATTCACGGAGCGCTTCGCGCTCGAGCTGTTCGAGATCCGGGAGATGTTCGAGCTGCGCTCGGCGATGGCGTTCGCCACCTTGCCCGACAGCTCGCTGCTCTGGCAGAAGCTCGAATCGCTACGGGCCGAGCACGTTTCCCTGCTGCAGGATGTCGACCGGCGCTATCATGACTTTTCCGATCTCGACAGCCGCTTCCACCGGCTGATCAATTTCGCCGCGCCCAATCGGTTCATCGAGGATTTCTTCGACATCATCACGCTGATCTTCCACTACCACTACCAATGGAACAAGCGCGACGAGCGCGAGCGCAACGAAGTCGCGATCCGCGAGCACATCACCTATATCGACGCGCTGCAGAGCAGGAATCCCTCGATCGTGCAGCTTGCCTGTCGCGCACACATGGCTTCGGCCAAGGAGACGCTGATACGCTCGACATCGGCGAAACTGTCGAGCTAGCTGCCGAGGTCAAACTGCCTGGTGCGCCATGCGCCACAAGCACGCCTTCAACTGGGTGAGTTCGGAGCTGTTCGGGCGGGCGTCAGGGTCTATCCGGCCCGCGCGACGGATCGTCTTTCGGCCGCGGTCGGGCGCGGGGTCTGCGCGGCCGCTGAGAGGGCGAACCACTTCGGGAAGGTGCGGCACAGGTGGCGCGCGCCCATCAGCTGGACGCTGCCCGCCTTCAGCGCCTTGGCGAGCGCAATGTCCCCCATCCAGATTCCGATCATGTCCCGGGAAGTCCCGGTGACGTAGCAATCCACGTCCTTGCCGGGATCCTCGTAGCACAGGTCGACCTCGCCATCCCGGCAGACCAGCCACCAGTGGCAGAAGTTCGTGATGTCCGTGAACTGGAAGCACAGGACCGTTTCGCCTTCCGGCAGGGCCGTCCGGTCGATCCGCCGCTGGACATCGAACATGAGGAACGAGACATCGAGATCGCTGGGCGCCATCTTGTCGCGCGCCCAGCGCATGCCCCAGACCGCCAGGGCCTCCATCACTCCGGACAGCTCCCGCCCCGCCGCGGTCAGGTGATAGGCATATCCCCGGTGGCCCTTGAGGCGGCGCCGGATGATCACGCGCCGCTCATCCAGTTCCTTCAGCCGCTTGCTGAGAATGGTTGGCGAGATGCGGGGCAGTCCGCGCTGCAGGACATTGAACCGGCTGCTGCCCAGCAGCAATTCGCGGATGATGAGGATCGACCACGGATCGCCGATGATCTCGGCGGATTTGGCGATCGGACAGAATTGACCATATTGGCGCATCGCGTTTGTCTCGCTTGCCGGACATGCTCCGTCAACTACGCAGAATGTAGTTGATTGCTCCGGGTTGCGCAGTAGCCAGCCGGTCCGGTTCGGGCCTAGTCCATTCCGCCTGGCCGGATTGGCCCGCGGCAATGGAGATGAAGATGTTTCGCTTTCTGGCAAATATGCTGGAGGTCTTCGGCGTGGTTTTCTTGCGGTTCCACCTGGTCCCGCGTCTATGGTGCGCCTGGCTGGTCGGCGTCAATCTCGCGTGCCTGTGGTTCATCGGGCATATCGAGGCGCAGATCGTTCTGGCCGTAACCGCGGCGGCCGTCGTCACCCAGACCCTGGTCTACCAGCGCATCGGCTTCACCCGCATCCTCGGCGTGGCGCACCTCATGTGGCTGCCGATGTTCGCATGGATGGCCACGCGCATCGACACTATCGCGGCCGACCCGGGCCTGGCCAACTGGCTGGCCCTGCTGTTCGCCACCAACCTGGTCTCCGCGATCGTGGACACAATCGACGCCACGCGTTTCCTGCGCGGCGAGCGGACGCCGCACTATTGCTGGAACCCAGCCGGCCAGAACTGATGCCAGGCAGGTATCAGGTTGCCAGGAACGCCAGCAACGCCCCTAGCACCTCCTGCGGCTTCTCCTCCATGACGAAATGCCCGCTGCGGACGATGGTACCGCGCACGTCATCCGCCCAGCGCTTCCAGATGTCGACGGCCTGGTTCTCGCCGGTCGAGAGATACTGGTCGCCGCTGAGCACCAGCACCGGGCAGGCGATCTTCCGCCCCGCTTCGCGATCGGCGCGGTCCTGCGCGTCGTCGAGCGTGTAGCCGGCGCGGTAATCGGCGCAGCTGGCGGCAAGGTTCTCGGGCTTGGCGAAGCAGCGGCGGTACTCCGCCAGCGCCGCCGGATCAAGCGCGCCGTAGTCGCCGCTCCACAGCCGCATCAGATAGTCCTGGAAGAAATCCGGGTCCTGGCCGATCAGCCGCTCGGGCAGGCCGCCGTCGCGCGCCAGGAAGCCCCAGTGGAAGGTGTTGACCGCGAATTTGCGGTCGGCGAGGTCCCAGTATTCCGCGGTCGGCAGGATGTCGACGACGCAGAGCTTGGCGATCGCCTCCGGATGATCCAGCGCCATGCGGTAGGCGATGCGCGCGCCCCGGTCGTGGCCCGCCACGGCGAAGCGCCGATGGCCGAGCGCCCCCATCAGATCCAGCAGCTCGCGGCCCATCACCCGTTTCGAATAGGCGGCGGAGTCCGCGTCCGGCGCCGGGGCGTCGCTGTCGCCATAGCCCTTCAGATCCGGGCAGATGACGGTGAAATGCCGCGCCAGCTCCGGTGCGACGGCATGCCACGCCAGGTGGGTCTGCGGATAGCCGTGCAGCAGCAGGAGCGGCGCGCCGCTGCCGCCGATCCGCAGATTCAGGCCGATGGAACCCACGGCCACGCGCCGCTGCTCGAAACCTGGAAAAAAGCTCATCTTTTCTGTTCCTGCTGCCAAGCCGCGTGAATCCGACTATGCTCCGGCCCGAAAATCCAGGGCTGTTTTTCCGAGAATGGCCCCTCCACGGTCAGGACCTGTCATGATCTTTTCCGAACCCCTCCCGCAACCCGATCCGTTGCGCGCCCGGCTGCGCGCCCATTACCGCGCCGACGAGGCCGGGATCGTCGAATCCCTGCTGGCCCAGGCCGACCTGCCCGCCGCGACCCAGGACCGCATCGCCGCCCGCGCCCGCGCCCTGGTCGAGAAGGTGCGCGAGAACCGGGTGGGGCAGGGCGGAATCGACGCCTTCATGCACGCCTATGAGCTCTCCTCCAAGGAGGGCGTGGTCCTGATGTGCCTGGCCGAGGCGCTGCTGCGCATCCCCGATTCCGAAACCGCCAACATGCTGATCAAGGACAAGCTGCGCGACGCGGATTTCGAGCGCCATCTGGGCGAGAGCGATTCGATGTTCGTCAACGCCTCGACCTGGGCGCTGATGCTGACCGGCCGCATCATGCAGATGGATGCGACCAGCAGCGACCTGAAGGGCATCCTGAAGCGCCTCATCACCCGCTCGGGCGAGCCGGTGATCCGCCAGGCGGTGACCCAGGCGATGAAGATCCTCGGCAGGCAATTCGTCATGGGTCGCGACATCGGCGAGGCGCTCGACCGCGCCCAGGGCATGGAGCGCAAGGGCTACCGCTACAGCTACGACATGCTGGGCGAGGCGGCGCGCACGGCGCACGATGCCAAGCGCTATTTCGAGAGCTACCAGCGCGCCATCGCCGCCATCGGCAAGGCGGCCGCCGGGCGCGGCCCGATCCAGAGCCCCGGCATCTCGGTGAAGCTCTCGGCCCTGCATCCGCGCTACGAATTCGCGCAGCGCCGCCGCGCCCTGACCGAGATGGTGCCGCGGCTGGTCGAGCTCGGCAAGCTGGCCAAGGCGCTGAATATCGGTTTCACCATCGACGCGGAGGAGGCGGAGCGTCTCGATTTGTCCCTCGACATCATCGAGGCGGTCTCAGCCAATCCGGCGCTCGGCAACTGGGACGGCCTCGGCCTCGCCATCCAGGGCTACCAGAAACGCTGCCTGCCGCTGATCGACTGGCTCGCCGATCTGGCGCGCCGGCATCGCCGCCGCCTGATGGTGCGCCTGGTCAAGGGCGCCTATTGGGACAGCGAGATCAAGATGAGCCAGGAACGCGGCCTGCCGGGCTATCCGGTGTTCACGCGGAAGGCGACGACGGATGTTTCCTATCTCGCCTGCGCGCGGCGGCTGCTGGCCGACCCGGCGGCGTTCTACCCGCAATTCGCCACCCACAACGCGCATTCCTTGTCCGCCATCATCGAGATGGCCGGCGGCGAGGTGGCGGCGCGGGACAAGCTCGAGTTCCAGCGCCTGCACGGCATGGGCGAGGCGCTCTACGACCAGGTGACGCCGCCGGAGGCGATGGGCATTCCCTGCCGCGTCTATGCCCCGGTCGGCAGCCATGAGGATCTGCTCGCCTATCTGGTGCGCCGCTTGCTGGAGAACGGCGCCAATACCTCCTTCGTCAACCGCATCGTCGACGAGAAGGCGCCTTTGGACGAGATCGTCGCCGATCCGGTGGCGCGCGTGCGCAAGCTCGCCGAGAAGCCGCATCCGCGCATCCCGCTGCCGCGCGACCTCTACGGCGCCGAGCGCCAGAACTCCGCCGGCATCGATCTCTCCGATCCCGATGTGCTGACGCCCCTGGCGGCCGAGCTCGATGGGGCAGCTTCGCGCGGCTGGTCGGCCGCGCCGATCCTGGGCGGGGTGGAGATTGCCGGCCAATCGGCCTCCGCGCTGGATCCCGCCGATACCAGGCGCGTTGTCGGCAAGGTCACGAACGCCAATGCGGCGCAGGTGGCAGATGCGGTTGCGCGTGCCCAGCGCGCCTTCAACGGCTGGTCATCGACGCCGGCCGGCGAGCGCGCCGCTTGCCTGGACCGCGCCGCCGATCTGCTGGAAGCCTCCCGCGCCGAAGTGCTGGCACTCTGCGTGCGCGAAGCCGGCAAGACCATCCCCGACGCCGTCGCCGAATTGCGCGAGGCTGTGGATTTCCTGCGCTACTACGCCGCCCGCGCCCGCGCCGATTTCGCCCAGCCGATGGCGATGCCGGGACCGACCGGCGAGCGCAACCAGCTTTATCTGCATGGCCGCGGCGTCTTCGCCTGCATCTCGCCCTGGAATTTCCCGCTGGCGATCTTCCTGGGCCAGGTCAGCGCCGCGCTCGCGGCGGGAAACTGCGTCATCGCGAAGCCCGCCGAGCAGACGCCGATGATCGCGGCCTTGGCCGTGCGCCTGCTGCACAAGGCCGGCGTGCCGGTGGACGTGCTGCACCTGCTGCCGGGCGACGGTCCCTCCGTCGGCGCGCCGCTGGTCAACGATCCGCGCATCGCCGGCATCGCCTTCACCGGCTCGACCGACACGGCGCGGCTGATCAACCGCGCGCTCGCCGCCAAGGACGGCCCCATTGTGCCCTTCATCGCCGAGACCGGCGGGCAGAACGCGATGATCGTCGATTCCTCCGCGCTGCCCGAGCAGGTGGTGCGCGACGTGCTGATCTCCTCCTTCCAGAGCGCGGGGCAGCGCTGCTCGGCGCTGCGGGTTCTCTTCGTGCAGGAGGACATCGCGCAGAAACTGACCGAGATGCTGGCCGGCGCCATGGCGGAGCTGAAGGTCGGCGATCCCGGCCTGCTGGCAACCGATGTCGGCCCGGTCATCGACGCCGAGGCCAAGGCGATGCTCGCCAAGCACACCGAGCGCATGAAGCGCGAGGGTAAGCTGATCCACGAGGTGCCGCTCGGCGCCGATTGCGCGAACGGCCATTTCTTCGCGCCCGCCGCCTATCGCATCGACGCGCTCTCGCGCCTCGACCGCGAGGTGTTCGGCCCGATCCTGCACGTCGTCCATTATGCGGCGGATCGCCTCGACGACGTGCTCGAGGCGGTGAACGCGACGGGCTACGGCCTGACCCTCGGCGTGCACAGCCGCATCGACGGCAAGGTCGCCTACATCACCGAGCGGCTGCGCGTCGGCAACGCCTACGTGAACCGCAACATGATCGGCGCCGTGGTCGGCGTGCAGCCCTTCGGCGGCGAGGGCCTGTCCGGCACCGGCCCCAAGGCCGGCGGCCCGCGCTACCTGCACCGCTTCGCCACCGAACGCACCCTCACCATCGACACCACGGCGGCGGGCGGCAATGCCAGTCTGCTGAGCCTGAACGAAGACGGCGCGGCGTAGCGGCATGGCGATGGGCGGCAGCGCATTCCCGGCGCCGCGCCCGATCGACCGGCGGGCAACCATCGTCATCCTCACGCATCGTCACGATGACATTCGCCGTGGTCCGACCATCGCGCACGTCGCCTATGAGCACTGGGAGCCGGCCGGGCATCGCATTCTGGTCCATCGCGGCACCAGCGCGCCGCCGCCGGCCGACTTGGCGATTCTCCACGTCGCCCTGACCCGGGTGCCCCCAGCCTATCAGCAGCACGCGACCCGCTATCCGACAACGATCAACGGACAGGTTTCCGATACGGCAAAGCGTGCCGTATGCCGGGACCTGGTGACCAGGGGCGATGCCTATCAAGGGCCGGTTATCATCAAGACGGACCTCAATCACGGCGGCAAGGCCGAGGAGCGTCTGCGATGGCGCCAGGCCGGCGCCATTAAGCGCCTGTGGCTTGGACTTGAGCACCGGTTGCCGGCAAGCTGGTTTGGCCGGCTGCCGGGCCGAGAGTATGTGATCTTGCCGAGCAAGGACACCGTGCCCGGGTGGGTCTGGCGCAGTCCGCATCTGGTCGTGCAGCCGTTCTACGCCGAACGGCGGGGCGACCTCTTCGCCATGCATCAATGGTACTTCCTCGGTGGGCGGGATTGCGTATCGACCTTTCTTGCCCGCGAGCCGGTGGTAAAGCTCGCCAACGTCGTCGAGCGCCTGCCGTTGCATGACGACGTGCCCGAGCTCCTGCGGCGGCGTCGGGCGGAACTGCAATTCGACTACGGCAAGTTCGATTTCGTCATGGTCGACGGCAAGCCGATCCTGCTTGATGCCAACCATACGCCGACCGAAGGTCCCGAGTATCCTTCGATCCCGCGAGTCTTCGCCATCTGCGGCGCGCTCGCAGGCGGCCTGCAGGCTTTCATGTCGTGACGGCATCTGTTCCCGGCGGCTAAGGCGCGGGCGGCCCTGGCACTGGGCGTCCGTCAGTTCGTCTTCGGCGACAGCCGCGTCACGTGCCCCATCTTGCGACCCGACCGCGCCTCGGCCTTGCCGTAGAGGTGCAGCTTGGCGCCCGGCTCGCTCAGGATCTGCTTCCAGTGGCTGACATCGTCGCCCAGCAGGTTCTTCATCACCGCGTCCGAATGCCGCTCCGGCGAGCCCAAGGGCAGGCCGCAGACAGCGCGGATGAACTGCTCGAACTGGCTGGTCAGGCAGGCGTCGATGGTCCAGTGGCCGGAATTGTGCGGCCGCGGAGCCAGCTCGTTCACCAGCACGTCGCCCGCCTTGGTGACGAACATCTCGACGCCCAGCAGGCCGACCAGCTTGATCTCCTGCGCGATGTGGCGCGCGATGGCCTCGGCCTTCTGCGCCGTCGCCGCACTGATCCGCGCCGGTGCGATGGTGGTGTCGAGGATATGGTGGCGGTGCTGATTCTCCACCGGCACGTAGAGCTCCATCGCGCCATCGACTCCGCGGGCGATAACCACCGAGATCTCGCGCTGGAAATCGACGAAGGCCTCGAGGATAGCGAGCTCGCTGCCCATGGCCTTCCAGACGGAGCCGAGATCGGTCTCCGGGTCGATGCGCACCTGGCCCTTGCCGTCATAGCCGAAGCTCGCCGATTTGAGCACGCAAGGGCGCCCGAGCGCCTGCACCGCCTGGGGCAGGGCCTCCTTGTGCGCGACTTCGAGATAGCGCGTGGTCGGCACGTTGATTGCGGTGAGGAAGTTCTTCTCGCGCAGGCGCTGCTGCGTCAGATGCAGCACGCGGGGCGCGGGGCGCGTGGGTTTCAGCGCCGCCAGCTTCTCGGTCGCCTCGGCCGGCACGTTCTCGAACTCGAAGGTCACCACGTCGACCGCGCGGGCGAAGCGTTCCAGCGCGTGCAGGTCGTCATAGGCCGCGACGGTGGTCGCGGCGGCGACGTCGGAAGCGGGCGCGCCTTCGTCCGGGCAATAGATGTGGCAGCGATAGCCGAGCCGCGCCGCCGCCATCGCCGCCATGCGGCCGAGCTGGCCGCCGCCGAGGATGCCGATGGTCCCGCCCGGCGGGATGATCTGCCCATGGTCCGCTGCGTGATCCGCGCTCATGCCGTCTCCATCCCCGCTTAGAGCCTAGTCCCGGGTCGGGGTTTCGGCCACCGACTCGGTCTGCTTGCGCCGGTAATCGTCCAGTTTCTTGGCCAACTCCGGGTCGCCACGGGCCAGGATCGCCGCCGCCAGCAGCCCGGCATTGGTGGCGCCGGCCTTGCCGATGGCGAGCGTGCCGACCGGGATGCCGGCCGGCATCTGGACGATGGAATGCAGGCTGTCCTGCCCTTTCAGGGCCTGGGATTCGACCG
>JAEUKU010000300.1 GCA_016794075.1 Rhodospirillaceae bacterium | reverse complement strand
ATGTTGGCGACGACGCGCTTGGAGAGCACGTCCACCGCTTCGCTCTGCGACTTCTGCAGGGTGTCGACGGTCTCGCGGATGTTGACCAGCGCGTCCTCGAAGGCGGCCTTCGCGAGGTCGGCCTGCTTGGCGAACTTGTCTTCCGGGGTGCCGGCGGCGGTCATTTCCTTGGCGACCTTGCCGAACTCCTCGAACGCCTTGCGGGCGAGCTCAGCCTGGCGCTGGGCAACGGCCTTCACGCCGTCGAACGCGACCTGGTTGGCGGCCGTGAAGGCCTCGACGTTCTTGCGCTGGAGCGCGAAGACCGAGTCGAGGTCAAAGCTCGGCATCTTGCCGTTGACGAAATACTTGTTGAAGTCGCCGGCCCACTTGCTGAACTCGGCCTGGATCTGGGTGAAGTCGGGAACCTTGGCGAACTCGGTCTCGACGGTCTGGGTCTTGGCCATCTCTGATCTCCTAAATCATATGCTTGCGGCGGAATTCGATGCGCCCCGTCCCGGGTCATCGAAGTGATCTGAAGCCTATATGGTGCAGTGCAACAGAAAGGTCAAGGGAAAATTTGTTGCAGTGCAAAATCTCTGGAATTAATCTATATTAATCACATAATTAGGCGGCCTTGCGGCGCGTCATCCCGAGCCATCTTTCGACCTGGCCCAGGCGCTTGTCCAGCTCGGCCATGGTCTTGGCCAGATCGGGACTCTCGTCCTTGAGCCAGACCCGCATCGCCGCCGCGTAGATGGCCCCCAGCCCCTCGATGCGCAAGGCCCCGCGCAGGCCGGAGGCGGAAAGCCCGGCCGCCTCCAGCATATGGGCGAGGGAGGCGCCGAGCTGGCAAAGCAAGGCGGCGCCCTCGGCCGGCGTGCGCGGCAGCTCCCAGGCCAGCGCGGCATAGGCCGCGCGATGCTCGTTCAGGATGTCGAAGCGCCGCATCAGCAGGTCGAACAGCCGGTCCTTGGCCGAGCCGTCCAGCGGCTCGCTGTCCAGGCTCGCCAGGATGCGGGCATCGATGTCGCGGCCGATGCCGGTCAGGATCGCCGCCTTGGATGGATAGGCCTGGTAGGCGTCGGCGAGGCTCACCCGCGCATCCTTGGCGATCTCGGCATAGGAGAGGTCGCGCCAGCCGCCGGCGGCGGTGAGGCGGAGGAGCGAGGCGCGCAAGGCGGCGCGCACGGAACCCAGGTCGCCGCCGGCGCGATGCGCGGTCGCGGCGGCGCGGGCGGCGCTGCGGCGCCGGCCGGGACGGTGTGCGGATTTTGGATTCGGGCTGCGTGCGGACTTGGCCATGACCTGCTCCATCTCCGCCTGTTACGACGGTAATGTGGCAACGGATCGGCCGCTCGGCAAGCGCCGCGTCCGGCCGCTACTTGACCGGGATAACCCGCCCGCCGGTGATCCGCTCCAACTCCGCCGGGGTCAGGCGGAAGACCGCGTTGGGCGCGCCGGCGGCGGCCCAGATCTCGGCAAATTGCCGCAAATCCGCGTCGATGAAGATCTGCACCGGGCCGGTATGCCCGACCGGGGCCACGCCGCCGATGGCGAAGCCGGTCGCCGCGCGGACGAAATCCGGATCGGCACGGCCGATCTTGTCGCCGAGCGCGGCTTCGAGCTTCTTCTCATCGACCCGGTTGCTACCGCTGGCGATGACCAGGACCGGCTGGTTGGCGGATTTGGCGCGGAAGACGAGCGACTTGGCGATCTGCGCCACGTCGCAGCCGATCGCGGCGGCAGCCTCGGCCGAGGTGCGGGTCGAGGCGTCGAATTCCTTGATCTCGGCGGCGAGGTCGAATCGCGCCAGGGCGTCCCGCACGCGGGCGACGCTGCCTTTCGGTGCTGGTTCGGCCATCGTTCAGCGCCCTTCGGCGATCTCGCGGCCGCGATTGGTGGCGGCGGCGATGGCCTTGTTCATCAGCGGCTGCAGGCCATCCGGCGCCATCAGCACCTTGATCGCCTCGAGCGTGGTGCCCTTCGGACTCATCACCGCCTCGCGCAGCCTGGTGGCGCTCTCGCTCGAGCGATGGGCCAGCTCGCCGGAGCCGGTCACCGTCTCGCGCGCCAGCTTCATGCAGAGTTCTTCCGGCAGCCCCATCTGCCGCGCCGCTTCGGCGAGGCATTCGATGAGCAGGAACACATAGGCCGGGCCGCCGCCCGAGACGGCAGTCACGGCGTTGATCTGGTCCTCCTGGTCGATCCAGCCGATCTCGCCGACGGCGGAGAGCAGCTGGCCGCAAAGCTCCAGTGTCGTGGCCGGCACCTTGGGATCGCGCAGGATCACCGTCATGCCGCGGCCGACCGCGGCCGGGGTATTTGGCATCGAGCGGATCACGGTCGCCTTGCCGCCCAGCTTGTCCTTGAGATAGGCGACGGTCTTGCCGGCGGCGATGGAGAGGAACACGGCGCCGGCATCGGCGAAGCGGCGGTAGTCGGGCAGGGCCTCGTCCATGAATTGCGGCTTGATCGCCAGCAGGACAATGCCCGGCTTCAGCTGGACGGGCAGCTGGGCGAAGGCGGTCAGGATCGTGACCCCGCGCGCCTGGACATCCTCCAGGTCGCGCGGGGCGGGATCGATCACGAACACGTCCCTGGCCGGAACGCCGCGCGCGAGCCAGCCGCGCAGCAGCGCACCGCCCATCTTGCCGCAGCCCACCAGAACCAGCGGGCCCGGCAAGACGATTTTCGCTTCAGTCATCCGTCAGATCAGGCCTCTCCGACCGTCTCCAGCATGGCGGCTTCCATCGCCTCCTGGGGCTTCTTACCGCCCCAGAGGGTGAATTGAAAGGCCGGGTAGAAACGCTCGCATTCGCCGATCGCGGTCTCCAGCAGGTCTTCCAGCTGCTCGGCCACGATGCCGTTGGTCCCGCGCAGCAGCACCGTGTGGCGATACATCGGCGCGGCCTCCTCGGTGCAGAGGTCGAAATGGCCGAGCCACAGGCGCTCATTGATCATGGAGAGCAGTTCGGCGACCGGCGGGCGCTTGCCGGTCGGAATCTTCATGTCGAGCAGGCAGGAAAAATACAAAGCCCCCAGATCCTCCTGCCAGACGAAGAACATGCGGTATTCGCACCACTGACCCCGGAACTCGACCACCATTTCCTCATCGCCGGACCGCTCGTGCCGCCATTCATTGACGGACACCAGCTCTTCCAGCATGTCGATGGGATTGTTGTGACGGGTTTGGGTCGACTCAACTCGGAGCAAGCCCATACTAGCGCCCTCCATGCGTCGGCCCCCGGAGGCCCGCACGGTGGGGCCAGACCCCCAGGACTAGATGACAGAACAGTGAATCCCCACAAGCAATAGAGTCGCAAATTTGCGACTCTCGCGCAAGCGGGGAATTAAGGAAGTTTCGAGTCAGAGTCGAAGAGTCCGGCCTAACGGGTCTCGGAATCGGAGTCTTGCGCCGGGGAGTCGGTTCCCGCCAGCCTGGCCTCCAGTGCCTGCACGCGCGCGTCGAGGCGGATCTGCGCCTCGCGCGCGGCCTGGGCCACCGCCTTCATCGCCTCGAACTCCTCACGCGAGACCAGGTTCATGCGGCCGAGCAGCCGCTCCATCTGCTGCTGCAGGCGCATCTCGACCTCGTGCTTCACGCCGCTCATCGAGCCGAGGGCGCCGCTTGCCACCTTGGCGAGATCGTCGAGAAAGCGATTGTCGGTCTGCATGTCGAACCTCGTTCCGTCACCGCGGGTTCGGGCCCGGCGGCTTGATGCTGTCACGAGCGCACCTTATAACCCGAACGCCGCTGCCGTCCATCCGCCCGCCTTCGGTCCAATGCGCCGGTGACATTGCATGGTCTTCCCCGATTTCGATCCGGTCGCGCTGCAGATCGGCCCCATCGCCATCCGCTGGTATGCGCTCTCCTACATCGCCGGCATCCTGCTGGCGTGGCGCTATTGCATCTGGATCGCCGCCAAGCCGCCGCAACGGGTCGGCCGCGGCCAGCTCGACGATCTGATGTTCTGGGCCACCATGGGCATCATTCTCGGCGGACGGCTGGGCCAGGTCCTGCTGTGGGAGCCCGGCTATTACCTCGCCCATCCGCTGGACATACTGAAGATCTGGGAAGGCGGCATGGCCTTCCATGGCGGCTTCCTCGGCGTGGTGCTGGCGATCTGGCTCTATGCCCGCAGCCAGAAGCTGAGCCCCTTGGCCTTCTCCGACGTCATCGCGCCGGCGACGCCGATCGGGCTGTTCCTCGGCCGGGTCGCCAATTTCATCAACGGCGAGCTGGTGGGGCGGCCGACCGATCTGCCCTGGGGCATGATCTTCCCGCGCGTCGACAATGTGCTGCGGCATCCGAGCCAGCTCTACCAGGCGGCGCTCGAGGGCATCCTGCTGTTCGTCTTTCTGCATCTGGCCGCACAGCGCGAAGCGGTCCGCGCGCGCACCGGCATGCTGACCGGGCTGTTCCTGATGGGCTATGCGGTCGCCCGCTCGCTGGGCGAGATCTTCCGCGAGCCGGAGGTCGACCTGGGCAGCCTCAGCTTCCTGACCTGGGGCCAGATCCTCAGCGTGCCGATGTTCGCCCTCGGCCTCTATCTGGTGATGCGCAAGCCAAAGGCGGCGTGAGGATGGCGCCGATCGCGCGCCGCATCGTCGAAGCCGGCCCGATCACGGTCGCCGAGTTCATGCGGCTTGCCTTGAGCGAACCGGGAACCGGCTACTACGCCACCCGCGATCCGCTGGGGGCCAAGGGCGATTTCGTCACCGCGCCGGAGATCAGCCAGATGTTCGGCGAGATGCTCGGCCTGTGGTGCGTCGATTTCTGGGAGCGGCTCGGCGGGCCGGCGTCCTTCCTGCTGGTCGAGCTCGGCCCTGGCCGTGGCACGCTGATGGCCGATGCCCTGCGCGCCGCGCGGGTGCGCCCGGAATTCCGCCGCGCGTTGCGCCTGCACCTGGTCGAGATCAGCCGGCCGCTGCGCGCGGCGCAGGCCGAGGCGCTCGCGAGCTTCGATCCCGTCTGGCATGACGACCTCTCCACGCTGCCCGCCGGACCGACGATCCTCCTCGCCAACGAATTCCTCGACGCGCTGCCGGTGCATCAGTTCCAGATGACGGAGGCGGGCTGGCGCGAGCGCGGGGTGGCGGCGGACGGCGAAGCGCTGGCCTGGACGCTGCTGCCGCCTGGCGAGTCTCTCGCTCTGCTGCGTCCGGAGCACCAGACAGCCAAGCCCGGCGACATCGCCGAGGTCTCGCCGGCTGTGCGCGCCATCGGTGCGACGCTGGGCGCCAGGCTGGCGCGGGACGCAGGCGCGGCGTTGTTCATCGATTATGGTCCGGCGCGGAGCGGCCTCGGCGAGTCGCTGCAGGCCCTGCGCGGCCATCGTGCCGCCGATCCGTTGCGGGACGCGGGCGAGGCCGACCTGACGACCCATGTCGATTTCGCCGCTGTCGCCGCG
>JAEUKU010000287.1 GCA_016794075.1 Rhodospirillaceae bacterium | reverse complement strand
CGACGCCACCTTCGGCACCGTGACGCGCATCTTCGGCGAGACGCATCTGCGCCCGGCGGCGCACCTCACCTGCGTCGGCCAGAGCAAGGCGGAGATCGAGGAACTGCTGCGTCGCTACTGGGCGGCGGGCATCCGCCACATCGTCGCCTTGCGCGGCGACCCGCCGGCGGGCGGCACCTATCAGCCGCATCCGGAGGGCTTCGCCAACGCCGCCGAGCTGGTGGCCGGCATCAAGCGGGTGGCCGATTTCGAGATCAGTGTCGCCGCCTATCCGGAGACCCATCCACAGGCCAACTCGCCGCAATCCGACCTCGACAATCTGAAGCGCAAGTTCGATGCCGGCGCCGACCGCGCCATCACCCAGTTCTTCTTCGACAATGCGAAGTTCCTGGATTTCCTCGACCGCGCCGCGGCGGCGGGCATCGCCGGGTCGATCGTGCCGGGCCTGCTGCCGGTCACGCAATTCGCGCAGATGACCAAATTCGCCGCCATGTGCGGCGCCAGCGTGCCGGATTGGCTGGCCGATCTGTTCGAGGGTCTGGACGAGGACCCTGACACGCGCCGCCTGGTGGCCGCGATGGTCACGACGGAGCAGATGCGCGCACTGCAGGCGGCGGGCGTCAACACCTTTCACATCTACACCCTGAACCGCGCCGATCTGACGCTCGGCATCTGCCGGCGCATGGGCCTCAAGCCGGCCAAATTGATGGGCGTCATGGCGCCCCTGTCGGAGGCGACGCCACCGGTTCAAAGAGATCCGGATTTCAGGTAGGAGTGATACCGGAACCAGGAGCGATCACGGCGATTGTAAGCGAGGCCGATGCAGCTCGATAAGCTGAGAGCGGAAGACGTTCCGCGGGAAATCGAGGCGCTGGCGGAGCTGCTGCATCATTGCGTGCATGCGGGTGCCAGCATCAGTTTCATCCTGCCCTTCACCATGCATGACGCGCGGGCCTATTGGCGCGACCTCGTCGCGCCCGGGCTCGCGGCCGGGAAACGTCACCTGATCGCCGCCCATCTCGACGGCGAGCTGGTCGGCGCGGTGCAGCTTGACCTCGACATGCCGCCCAACCAGCGCCACCGCTGCGAGGTCACCAAGCTGCTGGTGCATCCGGACACGCGGCGCCAGGGCGTCGGCAACAAGCTGCTGATGGCCGCCGAGCGCGTCGCCCGGAGCGAGGGCCGCCGCCTCCTCACCCTCGACACCCGGCGCGGCGACGCTGCCGAGATGCTCTACCGCAATCTCGGCTACGAGATCGCCGGCGTCATCCCGCGCTACGCCCGCGCCCCCGATGCCGAGCGGCTGGACGACACGGTGATCATGTACAAGGAACTGGCCTGAAAGGCTCAGGATGCCGGTTCAGGGCACCAGCCTGGCCACCCCCGTCCGCTTGTCCACCTCGTAGCGCTCGACCAGCGATCCGTCGGTGGTGACGATCTCGCCGGTGAGGGTCTCGGCGTCCTTCTCCGCCACGGTGCCGAGTTTCAGGTGCGGATTGTCGCGCGCCGCCAGCAGACGTTCCAGGTTGTAGGTCACGTCGTCGACGCTGAGCAGCGGCGGCGCCGGCAGCATGACGAAGCTGCCATCGGCCATGCCGGGTCTCATCGCTCCATGCATCATGCCCATCATCGGATGGTCCATCGTCCCGCGGCCCATCATCCCCTGGCCCATCATGCCCGCTCCCATGCCTTGGCCCATCATGGGACAGCCTGGGTTCATCCCCATGTTTCCCCCGCCCATCATTCCCGGGCCCATCATTCCGGCGCCCATCATCCCCGGCCCCATGCCTTGACCCATCATCCCCTGCCCCGTCATTCCCTGGCCCATCATTCCTGGGCCCATCATTCCTGGGCCCATCATTCCGGGGCCCATCATTCCGGGGCCCATCATTCCTTGGCCGGGCTGCTGTTGCGCCGCGGCGGGCGCGACGGGGCCGAGCAGCGCGGCGCCCGCGAGCAGGATCGTCGCCAGGAACAAGCTGGGTTTCATCGGTTGCATGATTGCCTCCATCGTCCGGTGCAGCCGGCCAATTAGGCGCCCGAAGCGGCCGGGCCGCAACCGGGTCCGCGCGCCGCCCGCCGCGCCCGGCTTATCGCGTTGAAATTCAATGCTTTATACGACCAAGCGCGGCGGGCGCGAGCGCGGTTTACTCTGCCCGGCCACTTTGGTAGCTTCCGCGCCGAATTTCCCGCCAGATCAAAGGGCCAACGGGTTGATCCCATGAAAATCAACGGCAATTCCATTCGTCCCGGCAACATCATCGAGCATCAGGGCCGGCTGTGGCGCGCCACCAAGACGCAGCACACCCAGCCCGGCAAGGGCGGCGCCTATCTGCAGGTCGAGCTGAAGGACATCCGCGACGGCACCAAGCTCAACGAGCGCTTCCGCTCCTCGGAGACGGTGGAGAAGGTGCGGCTCGACGCGCACGAGTACCAGTTCCTGTTCTCGAGCGGCGACGAATACACCTTCATGGAACAGAACACCTTCGAGCAGATCACGCTGAACGCCGACCTGATCGGCGAGCCGGCGGTGTTCCTGCAGGAAGGCATGGTGGTGACGCTGGAGAGCTACGAGGGCTCGCCGATCTCGGTCGAGCTGCCGGAAACCGTCACCATGCAGATCGTCGAGGCCGACGCGGTGGTGAAGGGGCAGACCGCGTCCTCGTCCTACAAGCCGGCGGTGCTGGAGAATGGCGTGCGCGTCCTGGTGCCGCCGCATATCGGCACCGGCACGCGCATCGTGGTGAACACCGCCGACGCGACCTATGTCGAGCGCGCGCGCGACTAAGTAACGGTGCCGCGGCCTGCGCCGCGGCGTTTGACTGCTCTGCTTTTTGAACCGTCGATTGGAACTCGCATGACGCCGCGCTCGGCCCTGCTCAACGTGATGACTCGCGCCGTCGACAAGGCCGCCCGCGCGCTGAAGCGCGACTTCGGCGAGGTCGAGCAGCTGCAGGTCTCGACCAAGGGCCCCTCCGATTTCGTCTCCAACGCGGACCTCAAATCCGAGCGCATCCTGCGCGAGGAACTGGCCAAGGCGCGGCCGGGCTATGCCTTCCTGGCGGAGGAAAGCGGGGCGACCGCGGGCACCGATGCCGAGCATCGCTGGATCATCGACCCGCTCGACGGCACCACGAATTTCCTGCACGGCCTGCCGCATTTCTGCATCTCGGTCGGCTTGGAGAAGGCGGGCGAGATCGTCGCCGGCGTGATCTACGACCCGATCAAGGACGAGATGTTCCTGGCCGAGAAGGGCGGCGGCGCCTTCCTCAACGACCGCCGGCTGCGCGTCTCGGCGCGCAAGAACCTGGGCGAGTCGCTGCTCGCCACCGGCATCCCCTTCCGCGGCCATGGCGACACCACCGATTTCAAGCGCCAGCTCGACTTCGCCATGAACGAGACCGCCGGCGTGCGCCGCCTGGGCGCCGCGGCCCTCGACCTCGCCTATGTCGCCGCCGGGCGCTACGAGGGGTTCTGGGAGGAAGGCCTGTCGCCCTGGGACGTGGCGGCCGGCATCCTGCTGGTGCGCGAGGCGGGCGGCTATGTCTCCGACCTCAAGGGTGGGCAGAACATGCTGCATGGCGGCACCATCCTGGCCAGCAACGGCCTGCTGCATGCCCCGCTCCAGGCGGCGCTGAAGCCGCATTGAGGCCGGCGCGCCGCCGGTCAGGCCCGCGATGGGACCGGCGCGGCCACGAAACCCCCGCCCTGTTTCCCGGGCTGTTTCCCGCCCTCTTTCCCGCTGTGAAATCGCGTTGTGAGAGGGTTTTCGGATCGGCTATAGTTCGCCGGGCGCTCGCGGGCGCTCTGGTGAGGCAGAAATTTCAAAGAAATGTCCAGGGGTTACACCATGTCCCGAACCTGTTCAGGTCGCTCCCGTGGGCGCCCCCTGATTCTCGCCCCCCGGATTCTCGGAGCGGCGCTGCTCTCGGCCGCCGGCCTGATCGGGCAAGCGGCGCCGGCGGCGGCACAGGCCTATAACGGCGGCCCGAACCAGGTCATCGTCAACATGGACGTGCTGAACGCCATGCCCGGCGGCTATGGCGCGCCCGCGTATGGTGCCCCCACCTACGGCCAGCCCGTTTACGGCCAAGCGCCGAAATCGCAGTTCCTGCCCGGCGCCGCCGCGCCCGCCTATCCGGCGCCGCAGGTCTATGGCGCGCCGCGCTATCTGCCGCCTTATCAGCCCTATGGCGCCGCCCAGGCCGGCGCGCTGCCGCTGGCCCCCGGCCTCTCCGGCCTTGCCCTGCCGCCGGCGCGGACACCGTCCAGCGTGCTGACCACGCTGGGGCCGGATGGCAGGCCGATCCAGCCGATCCAGCTGAAGGACCCCAGCGCGCCGGCCAAGTCCAAGCCGAAGAAAAAGGAAACCTACGCCGCGCCGACGCCGGTCGAGACCCAGGCCGCCGCGGCGCCGGAAGAGCCTGCGGCCGAGCCCGCCGCGGAAGCGGCGCCCGCGGGTGATCAACTGGGCGACGAGCAGACCGCCGCCGTGACCCCGCCCGCCCCGCCGCCCGAGCCCGCGGCGATGCCCGACACCGTCCCTATGCCGGAAGCCATCCCGCCGGCGCCGGAGACTGGCGCCGCGGTGACGACGGCGCCCGAAGCGCCCGAAGCGCCGGCCGAGGAAGCGGCCGCGGCGCCGGAAGCCGCCACCGAGGAGGCGCCCGCCGAGGTAGCCCCGGCAGAGGAAGCCGCCGCGGAGGAAGCGCCGGCCGAGGCCCCAGCCGAAACGCCGGCCGAGGAGGCCACCGAGACGGCCGCCGTCGAGGCCCCGGCCGAGCCGGACAACAGCGGTCCGGCGGCGCCGATCCCGCAAGGCGGCATCCGCATCGTCTTCCCCACCGAGGTCAACGAGGTGCCGGCCGAGGCCAATGCCGCGCTCGACGATCTCGCCGGCCAGATGCTGGCCGACGAGAGCATGCGCATCCAGATCCTGTGCTACGCCAGCGGCTCGGTGGAGACCGAGAGCAAGGCGCGGCGCAAGTCGCTCGCCCGCTGCATCAACATCCGGCAATACCTGTTCAAGAAGGACGTGCGCACCACGCGCATGGACGTGCGGGCGCTGGGCCTGAAATCCGAGGGCCAGCCGGCGGACCGCGTCGACATCGTGCCGGCCGGTTCGTGAGCGGCCCGGTCTTGATCACGCGAACCTTGGACATCGGCGCGGACGGCGGCGCAGACGGCGGGAGGATGATCGGAAAACGATGAGCCGCCCCGCCCGCCAGTTGCTGTGGATGGCCATTGGTCTGATCGCCGTGGGCGGCGTCGTGATCCTGCTTTGGGACCGCATCTACGTCGCCTTCCTGCACAATCCCCTGCTCAACAGCGGCATCCTGGCGGTGCTGCTGGTCGGCATCGCCTTCGCCTTCTATCAGGTCGCGCGGCTCGGCACCGACATCGACTGGATCGAGAACTTCCAGCGCGGCGGCTCGCCGGGCTCGTTCGACCAGCCGCGGTTGCTCGCCCCACTTGCCGCCATGGTGAAGGACAAGCAGCACAACCGGCTCACCATGTCGGCGACCTCGCTGCGCTCGGTGCTCGACGGCATCCAGGCGCGGCTCGACGAGAACCGCGAGATCCTGCGCTACCTGATCACCCTGCTGATCCTGCTCGGCCTGCTCGGCACCTTCTGGGGCCTGCTCAACACCATCACCGCGGTGGCCGCGGCGATCCACGGCCTCGACCTCACCAGCAGCGATCCCGCCACGCTGTTCGACGATCTGAAACGCAGCCTCGAAGGGCCGCTCGACGGCATGGGGACGGCCTTCTCCGCCTCGCTGTTCGGCCTCTCCGGTTCGCTGCTGCTCGGCTACCTCGATCTCCAGGCCGGCCAGGCGCATAACCGCTTCTTCGGCGAGCTGGAGGACTGGCTCTCCGGCCAGACCAGGCTGACCAGCGGCGGCGGCATGATCGAGGGCGATCAGCCGGTGCCGGCCTATATCCAGGCGCTGCTGGAGCAGACCGCCGAGAGCCTCGACAACCTGCAGCGAACCATCTCGCGCACCGAGAGCGACCGCCTGCAGGCCAGCAACAACTTCAAAGTGCTGGCCGACCACATGATCGGCCTCACCGAGCAACTGCGCGAGCAGCAGCAGGTCGTGCATCGCCTGATGGAGACGCAATCCGACATGCGCGGCGTGATCTCCAAGCTGGCCGACGTGGCCCAGCATGGCGGCTTCGGCCTCGATCCCAACAGCCGCACGCATCTGCGCAATATCGACGCGCTGCTGGCGCGCATGGCCGACGACATCAGCTCCGGCCGCCACAACGCCGTGCAGGAGCTGCGCAGCGAGATCAAGCTGCTGACCCGCACCATCGCCGTCGCCGCCGGCATGGAACAGCGCAGCTAGGGCCGCGGGAGCGCGCCCGGCCATGGCATTCGGCACCCGCCGCCACACCAGACAGATCGAAGCCTGGCCCGGCTATGTCGACGTGCTGTCGACGCTGCTCATGGTCATCGTCTTCGTGCTGATGATCTTCGTCATCGGCCAGCTGTTCCTCAGTCAGGCGCTCTCCGGCCGCGACGAGGCGCTGGCCAAGCTCAACCGCCAGATCGCCGAGTTGGCCGACATCCTGGCGTTGTCGCAGAAGAACGCCACCGAGTTGCAGAGCCAGGTCGACCAGCTCTCCGGCGCGCTCACCAAGTCGACCGCCGAGCGCGACGAGCTGAAGAACCAGCTGGTCGTCGTGCTGGGCGAGCGCGACGCGCTGCAGGCGCAGATCGGCGACCTGCAGCAGCGGCAGAGCGCCTTCGACGAGAAGATGGCCGCCCAGGCGGCGCTCACCGAAGAGGCGCAGAAGAAGCTCGAGGATGCCTACAAATCGATCGAGGCCGACCAGGCCAAGATCAACGCGCTCCTCACCGACATCGCCGCCCTGCAGAGCCTGCGCGACGAGCTGATGAAGAAGCTCGGCGACAAGGAGGTCGAGGCCGAGGAGATCAGCAGCGAGGCGCAGAAGCGGGTCGAGCTGCTGAACCAGCAGATCCTGGCCCTGCGCCAGCAGCTCTCCGACCTGGCCGCGGCGCTGGAGATTTCCGAGGCCAAGTCGAAGGACCAGGAGGTACAGATCGTCGAGCTCGGCAAGCGGCTCAACGCGGCCTTGGCCAGCAAGGTCGAGGAGCTGGCGCGCTACCGCTCCGAGTTCTTCGGCCGCCTGCGCGAGATCCTGGGCAACCGCGAGGACATCCAGATCGTCGGCGACCGCTTCGTCTTCCAGTCCGAGGTGTTTTTCGACACCGCCTCGGCCGAACTGGGATCGGACGGCCGCGAGCAGCTGGACGTGCTGGCGACCACGCTCATCCTGCTGATGGCGGAGATTCCCGCCGATCTCGACTGGGTGCTGCGCATCGACGGCCACACCGACGCCCGGCCGATCCGCGGCAGCCGGGACTATCCGTCGAACTGGGAGCTGTCGACCGCCCGCGCGGTCGCCGTGGTGAAATACCTGGCCAGCCGCGGCATTCCGCCGGACCGCCTGGCCGCGGCGGGCTTCGGCGAGTTCCGGCCGCTCGACACCGGCGACACCGAAGAGGCCTATCGCAAGAACCGCCGCATCGAGATCAAGTTCGACCAGCGCTAGGGATCTTCATGGCGGCATTGCGGGCGTTTCTCGGCGGCCTTCTCGGCCTCGTCATCGGCGCGGTCGGCAGCGCCGTCGTCTCCAACGAGATCATGGGTTGGTTCGGCGTCTCGGACTTCGAAGGCGGGCGCGGCATGGCCGCCGTCTTCGTCTGGG
>JAEUKU010000285.1 GCA_016794075.1 Rhodospirillaceae bacterium | reverse complement strand
CCGAAATCCTTGTCCCAGTCGCCGGTGTTGAGCGTGTCGTAGAAGATGCCGCCGAGGCCGCGCGGCTCCTGCCGGTGCGGCAGGTAGAAATACTCGTCGCACCATTTCTTGAAGCGCGGATAGTAGCCGGCATCGAAGCGGTCGCAGGCGGCCTTCAGCGCGGCGTGGAAATCGGCGCCGTCCTGCGCGTGCCGCTCGAAATACATCGGCGTCAAATCGGCGCCGCCGCCGAACCAGGACTGGCTGGTGACGATGTGGCGCGTGTTCATGTGCACCGCCGGCACCAACGGCGAACGCATATGCGCGACCAGCGAAATGCCGCTGGCCCAGAACCTGCCATCGCCGGCAGCACCGGGGATCTGCTTGCGGAACTCCTCTGAGAAGGTGCCGTGCACGGTGGAGACGTTGACGCCGACCTTCTCGAAGACGCGGCCGCGCATCACCGCCATGGTGCCGCCGCCGCCCTCGGCGCCGGAGGAATCGGGCCGCGTCCAGGGCGTGCGCGCGAAGCGGCCGGCGGGGAGGTCGCGATGCCGGGTGCCGCGCAGCTCGTCCTCCAGCTGCTCGAAGGCGGCGCAGATTCGGTTGCGCAGGGATTCGAACCAGGCGCGCGCCTGCTCCTGGTGGTTGGCGGGGTAGGCGGTCATGAGCTTGGAAATCCCGTCTGTCGCATCGCTTCGCCGGCGACGATGGCGGCCGCCATGGCGACGTTAAGCGATCTCAAACCCGGCCGCATCGGAATCCGCACGGCGAGATCGGCCGCATCCCGCACCTCCGGCGGAACCCCGGCGCTCTCCTGGCCGACCAGCAGCGAATCGGCGGGGCGGTAGGCGGCCTCGGCATAGGGCAGGGCGGCGCCGGTGCTGAGCAGGATCAGCCGCCCGTCCGGACCGGCGCTTTCCCGCCGCCAGGCCTGGTAGGCGGTCCAGGAACTGTGCCGCCGGAGCTCGACCCGGTCGAGGTAGTCCATGCCGACCCGGCGTAGGCGCTTGTCATCAAAGACGAAACCGCAGGGCTCGATGACGTCCACCGCGAAGCCGAAACAGGCCGCCAGGCGCAGCATGGCGCCGGTGTTCTGGGGGATGTCGGGCTGATAGAGCGCGAGCCGCATGAGGGGCCTTTATGGGGCGATCCACGGCATGGTGGATCGCTTTGCAAAACAAGGGTTTTTCCATTATACCGGCTGCCGGGGAGAAGCCAGTTGCAGGCGCTTCGACCGCACCCCGTTCGCGCTGCGGCGGTTTGTCGCAATCGCGCGGCATGTGATCCGGGGGGCAGGTCTTAACGCGCGTGATATAAGGCGGCGACCTCAGAGCGAATAGGCGGCCGACATGCCGCGAAACCCGCGAAATCCACCAAGGATATCCGGGGCTTCGCGGGTTCCGGGGCGGTCGCCGAATAAGGGATGTAAGCAATGGCGCAAGCAACGCATGGCGGTCCGGCCGAATCCGGCACCCGCCGCGATTTCCTCAATCTGATGACCACGTCGCTGGCCGGCTTCGGCGCCCTCGCCGTGGCCTGGCCGATGATCCACAGCCTCAACCCGTCCAAGGACGTGCTCGCGCTGGCGTCGGTCGAAGTGGATCTTTCCGCGATCGAGGTGGGCCAGGCGGTCACCGTGAAATGGCGCGGCAAGCCGGTCTTCATCCGCCGCCGCACCGAAGAGGAAATCAAGCAGGCCGAAGAGGTCGATCTTGCCACCTTGCGCGACCCGCAGCCCGACGACGTGCGGGTGCAGAAGCCGGAATGGCTGATCCTGGTCGGCGTGTGCACGCATCTCGGCTGCGTGCCCCAGGGCCAGAAGCCGGCGGAGCCGCGCGGCCAGTATGGCGGCTGGTTCTGTCCGTGCCACGGCTCGGAATACGACACCTCCGGGCGCATCCGCCGCGGCCCGGCGCCGCTCAATCTCGAGGTGCCGACCTACACCTTCGAATCCGACACCCTCGTGAAGATCGGCTGAGGCAGGAGAAACGAACATGGCTGCTCCCGTCTTCAAGAACCCCGTCATCCGCTG
>JAEUKU010000253.1 GCA_016794075.1 Rhodospirillaceae bacterium | reverse complement strand
TCAGATTGCGCCGCCGAACTTGATACAGCGCGGTCTAGACCAGAGCGCCCGATGGCGCGCACTAAAGCGACTAGCCATACAAGCCCACGACCACGAACGCGAACAAATCTTTTTCGCCGAAGAAATTAAGGCGCTACGCGGGGCGCAGGACCGACTGCTACCCAATCCCATCAACCTTTTTCGCGAAGGCGCGCCTGTTTGGCAGGGCGGCGCACGTTATTGGGCTGGACTCTGCTATCAGGCTTTCTCCGACTTTGGGCGATCGATGCTACGGCCAATTTTGTGGTGGCTTATCACGATGACCGGCGCCGCCGACTACTACTTATACCGACATTTGACTATGCCTGACGCCAGCTACGGCACTGGTGGACTAACTTGGCTGTGGCACACCGCCTTTGGCGTATTCTCCTATCGCGGCGCCCAGCCAGCCCTCTCTTGCCTAGCCGGTCATGGAGAGCCCATCTCGGCCGCATTCTATATAGCCATACGTAACGGCTTAGTGTTCCCGGGTCTCGGCGGCTCGGAAAAGCTGACCCAGAGCAATCTTTGTCTTTATGGCGAGACTGGCGGTTTGCCAGTGCTTCCCGACGCAGTGGTCTATGCCGGGATCGCACAGGCGATCTTGTCAGCGTTGCTGATTTTTCTGTTCCTCATAGCTGTGCGCAATCACTTCCGCATCAAGTGAAGGCTGTAGGGCCCACACCAACTCCGATTCCAAAGCAACAAGCGAACTACCCCTGAAACTTTTCGGGAGGGCCATGTCACGCCCCGCCCCGCCGCCTCGTCCTATGGGCATCGACCCCTCAGTGAAAGGACGAGACCCATGAAACCGAGACTGAACCCGTACCAGGCCGCGCCCGAGGGCGTCAAAGCAATGCTGGCGCTGGAAAACTACGTCGCCACTTGCGGGCTGGAGAAGTCGCTCTATTACCTGGTGAAGACCCGCGCCTCGCAGATCAATGGCTGCGCCTATTGCATCCACATGCACACCACCGACGCGATCGCCGAGGGCGAAACGGCGGAGCGGCTGTTCCTGCTCGATGCCTGGCGCGAATCGCCGCTCTACAGCGACCGCGAGCGCGCGGCCCTGGCCTGGACCGAGGCGCTGACGCGGATCGCCGAGACGCATGCGCCGGATGCCGATTACGAGCTCGCCCGGGCGCAGTTCTCCGAGGCGGAGTTGGTGAACCTGACCCTGCTGATCGGCGCCATCAATGCCTGGAACCGCCTCGCCATCGGCTTCCGTTCCATCCATCCGGTGAAGGTGACGAAGGCGGCATAAGCCGCCCTTCCACGCAAGGAGACAAAGATGAAACGCAATGTCACCATCTGCGCCGCCGCTTTCGCGGCGCTGGCTGCGGCGGCCCTGCCCGCGGCTTTCGCGGCGAACGACGCCCAGGTCAGCGAGGTGTTCTCGCAGGCCCTGCCGAACGTGCCCGGCAATGCGCTGACCGCGCTCGTCGTGCGCTATGAGCCGGGCGGGAAATCCGCCGCCCATCGCCATGCCGGCAGCGTCTTCGCCTATGTGCTGAGCGGCGCCATCCGCTCGGAGAATTCAGCCACCGGTGCTGCGCGCGTCTACCGGGCGGGCGACTCCTTCTTCGAGCCGGCCGGCAGCACGCATCTGCTCAGCGAGAATGCCAGCGCCACCGAGCCCGCCAGCCTGCTCGCCATCTTCGTCGCCGAGGAGGGCGCGACGCTGACCCGGCCCGCGGATTAGAGCGGGGGCCGAATAGGCCTCAGGCCTTCACCGGCACCCAGAATTCCAGGACCTCGCCCGGCCGCATCGGGTTGAAATCGGCGTTGTAGGTTTCGAAATCCGGGCCTTCGGCGAGCTGCCAGCCTTCGCGCGGGATGCGCACTTCATAGATCTCGCGCATGGCGACCTGGACCTGCGGATGCAGCGAGCTGCCGTCGAGGGTCAGGCGGAAGACGCGGTAGCTCTGCGCCGGAATGTCGAGGCTGGCAACGTCCTCCGGCAGCTGGGCGTCGCGCGCGACCTCGAAGCCGCCGAGATAGCTCATGCCGCCCTCTTCCGGCTCGCTGGCCCAACACACGCCGTAACCCTCGCCGCCGGTCTGCCCCGGAAGTGGCAGGCGCGCCATCAGCCGTCGCCACAATTCCGGGATCTGCGACGCCGAGGCGCGGTCGAGCTTCATGGCGAGCCCGGCGACGCGGAAGGTCGGCCGGCGCTGGATGCCCTCCAGCAAAGCGAGGCGATCCTGTGGCAAGGCGGCGGCGTGCATGGGCATCTCCATCATCTCCCGCATGGCGCGGGCGTTGCGCTTGAACCGGCCAGGCGTCACGCCCAGGCCCTGCTTGAAGGCGCGGGTGAAGGCTTCCTGGGACTCGAACCCGCACTCGAAGGCGAGCTGGATCAGATCGGGCGGCGGCACTTCGTTCAGCCGCCGCGCGGCCAGCTGCAGGCGCCGACGGCGGACATGGCTCATCGGGCTTTCGCCCACCTGGCTCGTGAACAGGCGGGCAAAATGAAAGGGCGAGAACCCCGCCACCTCCGCCAGCGCCGCCACGCTCAGCGGGGCATCGAGATGCGCCTCGATGTGGCGCAATGCGCGCTGCAGCGGCGAAAGCGCGGGGCGGATCGAAACCACCTTGTTGGCGTTGCCTGTCATGCGCCGCAGAGTGCCGCAAGCGCTGGCCGCTGTCTTGACCGGGCTTGCTGCTCATACCCTCCCCCGGTCCGTCGGCGAGCGACGATATGGGTCGTCGGGGGAGGGAGTTCGCCTGATAGCCGCCGCTTCTTGAGAAGCCTATCGTTTGACAATCACCCGCCGCAGCCCGAAGGATCGCGCCAAAGGGGAGCCGCCATGATTGTTCCGACCATCACCAGCAAGCTCAGCGACCTGCTCGGCTGCCGCCATCCGAT
>JAEUKU010000142.1 GCA_016794075.1 Rhodospirillaceae bacterium | reverse complement strand
CTGTTCCAGCATCTGTTCTGGTTCTTCGGTCACCCCGAGGTGTATATCCTGATCCTGCCGGGCTTCGGCATCATCAGCCAGGTGATCTCGACCTTCTCGAAGAAGCCGGTCTTCGGCTATCTCGGCATGGCCTACGCCATGGTGGCGATCGGCGTGGTCGGCTTCGTCGTGTGGGCGCACCACATGTACACGGTCGGCATGGACGTCGACACGCGCGCCTATTTCATGGCCGCCACCATGGTCATCGCGGTACCGACCGGTGTGAAGATCTTCTCCTGGATCGCGACGATGTGGGGCGGGTCGATCCGCTTCGACACGCCGATGCTGTTCGCGGTGGGCCTGATCTTCCTGTTCACCATCGGCGGCGTCACCGGCGTGGTGCTGGCGAACGCGCCGGTCGACGTGGCGTTCCACGACACCTATTACGTGGTGGCGCATTTCCACTACGTGCTCAGCCTCGGCGCCGTGTTCGCCATCTTCTGCGGCTTCTACTACTGGATCGGGAAGATGTCGGGCCGGCAGTATCCGGAATGGGCGGGCAAGCTGCACTTCTGGACCACGTTCGTCGGCGTCAACCTGACCTTCTTCCCGCAGCATTTCCTGGGCCTGCAGGGCATGCCGCGGCGCTACCCGGATTTCCCGGAGGCCTTTGCCTTCTGGAACTACTGGTCGTCGATCGGCTCCTACATCTCCTACGGCAGCACGCTGTTCTTCGTCGGCATCGCCATCTATACCGTGTTCGCCGGCCGCCGCTGCGCCGACAATCCGTGGGGCGTTGGCGCCACGACGCTGGAATGGACGGTAAGCTCGCCGCCGCCGTTCCATACCTTCGAGACGCTGCCGCAGTTCAAGGGCGAGGCCCATCACTGAGGCGGAAATCGAGCGGCGGCGGTTCCGACCCGCCGCCGCTCAGCTGATTGCCGGGCATGAAGATGAAGCCGAAAGCCGAGACCGCAACCGCCGCCCAAGCCGATCTGGACGTCGCCTTCGTCCAGGCGGGCGGGCGCGTGCGCGATTTCGTCTCTCTGCTGAAGCCGCGGGTGATGTCGCTGGTGGTGTTCTCGGGTTTCGCCGGCCTCGCCGTCGCGCCCGGTGACCTTCACCCGCTCATCGCCATCGTCGCCGTGCTGTGCATCGCGGTGGGTGCCGGCGCCTCGGGCGCCATCAACATGTGGTTCGACCGCGACATCGACGCGATCATGAACCGCACCTGCGGCCGGCCGATCCCGCGCGGCTATGTCGAACCGGAAGCGGCGCTCGCCTTCGGCCTGGTGCTCGCTGTCTTCTCGGTGCTGCTGATGGGGGTGGCGGTCAACTGGACCGCCGGCGCGCTGCTCGCCTTCACCATCTTCTTCTATGTCGTCATCTATACGATGTGGCTGAAGCGGCGCACGCCGCAGAACATCGTCATCGGCGGCGCCTCCGGAGCCTTCCCGCCGATGATCGGCTGGGCCGCGGTCACCGGTGACGTCAGCCTCGCCTCGATCTCGCTCTTCCTGCTGATCTTCATGTGGACGCCGCCGCATTTCTGGGCGCTGGCGCTGTTCCGCGAGGGCGACTACGCCAAGGCCGGCGTGCCGATGCTGCCGGTCGTGGCGGGGCAGGAAAGCACCAAGCGGCAGATGCTGGTCTACACGCTGCTGTTGCTGCCGGTCGCGCTGGCACCGGCGGCGCTCGGCGTGGCCGGCTGGCTCTATGTGACGGTCGCCGTGGCGCTCAACGCCGCCTTCATCGGCCATGCGATCGCCGTGCTGGGTGAGCGGGCGGGTCATCGCGCCGCCAAGGCGATGTTCGGCTTCTCGCTCGTCTATCTGTTCGCGCATTTCGCCGCCCTCGTGCTCGATCGCGCGCCGGGCCTCTTGGGCATGCTGCCATGGCAGTGGAGCCTGTGATGACGGCACCCGTCCTTCCGCCGGTGGAGCGTGAGCGCCGGCGCCGCCAGCGGGCACGCAACTGGGCGATCTTCGCCGCCCTCGCGGCCTTCGTGGTGATCGTCTACATCGTGACGATCGTGAAGATGAAGGGCGGCTGAGCCATGACGCCTGTTCGTCACGACCGCAACCTCCGGACCCTGATGATGCTGGTGGGCGTGGTCGCCTTCATGACCGGCCTCGCCTATGCCTCGGTGCCGCTCTACCGCCTGTTCTGCCAAGTGACCGGCTATGGCGGCACGCCGCAACGCGCCGACAGCGCGCCGAGTGTCGTTTCCGACCGCGTGGTCAACGTCACCTTCACCGCCGACGTCGCCGGCGGGCTCGGCTGGCGGTTCCGGCCGCTGCAGAACTCCCTCGACCTTAAGGTGGGCGAGAACAAGCTCGCCTTCTATGCCGCCGAGAACCTGGAAGACGCGCCGGTCACGGGCCAGGCGACCTTCAATGTCTCGCCGGACACCTTCGGACCGTATTTCACCAAGATCGAATGCTTCTGCTTCCAGAGCCAGACCCTGGCGCCGGGCCAGAAGGTGGAGATGCCGGTCAGCTTCTTCATCGACCCGGCGATCCTCGATGACCCGGCGCTGAAGCACATCAACAACGTGACTCTGTCCTACACCTTCTTCCGCTCAGCCGAGCAGCAGGACGGGAAGGTGGGGCAGATGCAGACCGAGAGCATCAAGGCCGCCGCGTCTGGCGAGGCGGCCGGCGAGACGGTAAATTGACTGAACAGGCGCGGATGAGCTTTGCATCCGCGTGGGGGTAACGAACAGCCGCCCGGAAGCGGGCGGGATGTCGAGATAAGGGAAGACGCAAGCATGAGCGCCACCGATACGGCCCACAAGCCCAACCATCCGTACCACCTGGTCGATCCCAGCCCGTGGCCGCTGGTTGGCTCCATCGCCGCCATCGTGCTGACCTACGGCCTGGTGCAGTTCATGCACGGCAAGCCGTTCATCATCGGCGGCGGCCCGGCCGGATTGTGGATGGCGCCCGGCATCATCCTGCTGCTGGTCACCATGCTGTTCTGGTGGTGGGACATCGTGAAGGAGGCCGAGCATCAGGGCCACCATACGCCGGTGGTGCAGCTCGGCCTGCGCTACGGCATGGCGCTGTTCATCGCCTCGGAAGTGATGTTCTTCGCCGCCTTCTTCTGGGCGTTCTTCGACGCCTCGCTGTTCCCGAAGGAGGCGATCGGCGGCGTCTGGCCGCCCGAGGGCATCCTGGTCTTCGATCCGTTCAGCCTGCCGCTCTTGAACACGCTGATCCTGCTGACCTCCGGCTGCACCGTCACCTGGGCCCACCATGCGCTCCGCGAGGGCGACCGCAAGGGCCTGATCCACGGCCTGACCTTGACCGTGCTGCTCGGCCTGCTCTTCACCGGCGTACAGGCCTACGAATACGCGCACGCGCCCTACGGCTTCAAGGACACCGTCTTCGCCTCGACCTTCTTCATGGCGACCGGTTTCCACGGCTTCCACGTGATCGTCGGCACCACCTTCCTGATCGTGTGCCTGATCCGCTCGATCAAGGGCCACTTCACGCCCGACCATCATTTCGGCTTCGAGGCCGCGGCCTGGTATTGGCATTTCGTCGACGTCGTCTGGCTGTTCCTGTTCATCTTCGTCTACATCTGGGGCGGCGGCGGCGGACCTTATGCCACGCACTAAGCGGCCGGTTTCCTTTGTCACGGGTTCGGCGAGGCGATGAGTGCCTCGCCGATTTCCACCGGCCTGCAATGCCGCTGTCCGCGCTGCGGGCGCGGCAGGCTCTATTCCGGCTACCTGACGCTGGCGGAGAAATGCGAGTCCTGTGGCCTCGAACTGCGCGCCATGGACAGCGGCGACGGGCCGGCCTTCTTCGTCATGTTCCTGGTGCTGATCGTCACGGTGCCGCTGGTCTTTCTGGTCTACGCCCTGTTCGAGCCGCCGATCTGGGTCCATATGGTGCTCTGGCCGGTGGTGATCATCGGCCTGTCGCTCTGGCTGCTGCGGCCGGCCAAGGCGATCATGGTGGCGCTGCAGTTCAAGCACCGCGCCGGCCCTCATCACTAATCCGCCGCCACGGCTGACCCGATGCTGAGCTCCCTGCGTTTCCGCCCGACCCTGTGGCCGACCCTCATCACCGTCCCGGCGGTGCTGGTGATGGTGGGCCTCTGCATCTGGCAGGTGCAGCGCCTCTATTGGAAAGAGGCGCTGATCGTGGAGCGTCAGGCGCGCGTGGCGACGGAGATCGCGCTGCCGGCGCCCGGCGCGGATCTCTCCCAGGTCGAGTTCCACCGCGTGCGCCTGGAAGGGACCTTCCAGCACGACAAGGAGCTTTTCCTCGGTGCCCGCTCGCGCAACGGCAATCCCGGCTACCAGATCCTGACGCCCTTCGCGCTGGCCGACGGCCAGCTGATCCTGGTCAATCGCGGCTGGGTGCCGGTGGAACGCAAGCCGGCCGGGCGCCGCGCCGAGGGCCAGGTGGCGGGCCAGGTCACGCTGGAAGGCGTGCTGCGCCTGCCGCACGAACAGGCCTTCATGCAACCGGACAACGAACCGCAGAACAAAATGTGGTTCTTCGTCGACCTGCCGGCGATGGCGACGGCTGCGGGCACGGCGATCCGCACCGACCTCTATGTCGATGCCGGTCCGGCGGAGAATCCGGGCGGCTACCCGCTGGGCGGCCAGACCCGGATCGAGATGCCGAACGACCACCTGCAATACGCGCTGACCTGGGGCTTGCTCGCCATCGCCCTCGTGGTCATCTATGTGCTCTATCACCTCAAACTGCAGCGCGAGCGCCAGTCATGACGGCACCGGTCAATTCCTACGGCCTGCTCGAATCCCGCTTCCGCCGCCTGGCCACCTTGCAGGAGGCCGCCGGCATGCTGCATTGGGACATGGCGACCGTGATGCCCGATGGCGGCCGCTCGGCCCGCGCCGAGCAGCTGGCGACCATCGAGGTCATCTGCCACGAAGTGCTGACCGCGCCGGAGACCGCCGACCTGCTGGACAGCGCAGAGATGGGCAAGGCGGGCCTCAACGACTGGCAGCGCGCCAATCTGGCGGAGATGCGCCGCACCCACACCCACGCCACCGCCCTTGACGCGCAGATGGTCGAGGCGATGAGCCGCGCGGTGACCGCGTGCGAAGCGGTGTGGCGCGTGGCCCGGCCGAAGGGCGATTTCGCCGCCGTCTTTCCGCTGCTCTCGGAAGTGCTGAACCTGACCCGGCAATCGGCCGCAGCGCGGGCGGAGAAGCTCGGCTGCTCGCCCTACGAGGCGCTGATGGACCGCTTCGAGCCCGGCGCGCGCGAGGCGGAGATCGACGCGGTGTTCGCCGATTACGGCGCCTTCCTGCCGGAGTTCCTCGGCCGCGTGCTGGAGCACCAGGCGCGCCTGCCGAAGCTGGTGGAGCCCAAGGGGCCGTTCCCGCAAGCGGTGCAGAAAGACCTCGCCAAGCGCATCATGGCGCAGCTCGGCTTCGACTTTCATCACGGCCGGCTGGACGAAAGCCTGCACCCGTTCTGCGGCGGCGTGCCGGAGGATGTGCGCATCACCACCCGCTACAGCGAGGATGAGTTCGTCCAGTCGCTGATGGGCGTAATCCACGAAACCGGCCATGCGCTCTACGAACGCAACCTGCCGCAGGATTGGCGCCTGCAGCCGGTGGGACAGGCGCGCGGCATGGCGATCCACGAAAGCCAGTCGCTGCTGATGGAGATGCAGGCCTGCCGCAGCGGCGCCTTCTGCAAGTATCTCTCCCGCGTGCTCTCCGAGACCTTCCCGAACAATGACGCGGCTTTCGCGCCCGAAAATCTGCGCCGCCTCTACAGCCGGGTGCAGCCGGGCTTCATCCGCGTCGAGGCGGACGAGGTGACCTATCCGGCCCATGTCATCCTGCGCTACCGCCTGGAGCAGGCGCTGATCCGCGGCGATCTCCAGCTGGCCGACGTGCCGGCGGCGTGGAACGAAGGCTTCAAGAAGCTGCTCGGCCTCGATGTGCCGAGCGACCGCGAGGGCTGCCTGCAGGACATCCACTGGTACGACGGCGCCTTCGGCTATTTCCCGTGCTACAGCTTGGGCGCCATGACCGCGGCGCAATTTTTCGAGGCGGCCTGCAAGGCCAAGCCGGAGATCCCCGCGGAAATCGAGCAGGGCAAATTCGCCACCCTGCAGGGTTGGCTCAACGCCAACGTCCACGGTTTGGGCTCCAGCCTCTCGACCCCCGAGATCATCGCCAAGGCCACCGGCCGGCCCCTCGAAACCGCGGTCTTCAAGCGGCATCTGGAGCGGCGGTATTTGAACTAGCGACTCCTATCCCCCTGGACGGTCAGGCAACCATATTTGATGAAGCGTACGCTTGAGTTCCCTCCCCCAAGTTGGGGGAGGGATAGGGTGGGGTTGTTCTCTCGGGCGAAAAACGCGCGTGTGGCGGGCGCCATCGCCCCCACCCTAACCCTCCCCCGCCTCGGGGGAGGGAAATGCTGCCGTCGATGGCCCTCAGGCAAGCCAAATGCCCCTAATACTCACTGGTTTCAGGGCCTTCTTGCGGCCAAGCTTGGCGCTCTCTAAGGTCTGCCCCGAAACCTTGCCGTGGACCCCTTGCGCTATATTTCGACCCGCGGCGCCGCGCCGGCGCTGAGCTTCTCCGATGTGCTGCTGGCCGGCCTGGCGCGCGATGGCGGCCTCTACGTGCCGGAAACCTGGCCGCGCCTGACGGCGGATGAAATCCGGGC
>JAEUKU010000131.1 GCA_016794075.1 Rhodospirillaceae bacterium | reverse complement strand
GACGTGCTGCGGTCACCAAACGAGAGAGGCGAATGGAGCAGATCGAGAGAGCGCTCGCGAAGGCAAGGGAACAGCGCGCCGGCACGCTGGCCGGGCTGCAGAGTGGCGCGCCCGCGGGACCGTCGATCAATGGCGTCACGCCGGAATACACGCAGACCCAGGTTGCCGCCACCGATGACCGCCGGGCATCCGAAGAGCGGCTGGTCGCGGACCGCTTCGACCATCCGGCATCCGACATCTATGGCCTGCTGCGCACCCAGGTTCTGCAGCGGCTGCGCAAGCACGGCATGTCATCCCTCGCGGTCGTCGGGCCCGAGCTCGGCAGCGGCGCGACGACCACCGCGGCCAATCTCGCGGTCGCCATCGCGCTCGACGTGAACCAGACGGTGCTGCTGGTCGATGTCAATCTGCGCGCGCCGTCGATCCACACGAAATTCGGGTTGAAGCCGCAAGCCGGCATCGACGACTACCTGCGCGGCGACGCGGCGCTGAAGGACTGCCTGGTCAGCCCGGGCATGCCGCGCCTGGTCGTGCTGCCGGCGCGGGTGCCGAACGGGACGGCGTCCGAGGTCATCAGTTCGCCGCGCATGACCGCGCTGGCCAAGGAGATCAAGACGCGCTACGCCGATCGCATCATCATCTACGACACCCCGCCGCTGCTCTCCTCCGGCGATACGCTTGGGTTCCTGCCCAACGTCGATGCGGTCCTGCTGGTCGTCCGCCGCGGGCAGACGACGAAGTCGGAGCTGGAGAAATCGGCAAGCCTGCTCGGGAGCAAGGCGATCGTCGGCACACTGCTCAACGCATACTAGACCGGGACGCGGGCGGATCGGCGCCCGCCCCTTGCGGTCCTTGGAGTTTGGCCGCCGTAGGTGAGGCGCATGTACGAAGTCTTCTTCGGGCTCAAGGAAAAGCCGTTCTCGCTGCTGCCGGATCCGGATTTCCTGTTCCTCAGCAGCAAGCACGCGCTTGCCCTCAGCATGTTGGAATACAGCCTCGCCGGCCAGGCGGGCTTCTGCGTCATTTCCGGCGAGATCGGCTCCGGCAAGACGACCCTGATCCGCGCGCTGTTGCGCAAGATCGGGCGCGACATCTCGCTCGGCCTGATCTCCAACACGCACAGCACGCACACCGACATCGCCGGCTGGGCGCTGACCTCGTTCGGCCACCGGCCCACCGGCCAGACCACGGCGGACCGCTACCAGGAGCTGATGCACTACCTGATCGGCGAATACGGCGCCGGCCGCCGCTGCGTCCTCATCGTCGACGAGGCGCAGAACCTGACCATCGAGGCGCTCGAGGAGCTCCGCCTGCTCTCCAACATCAACTCGGGCAAGGACCTGCTGCTGCAGATCATCCTGGTCGGCCAGCCGGAGCTGCTGCACAAGCTGAAAAGCCCCGAGCTGTGCCAGTTCGCCCAGCGCATCAGCGTCTCCTATCACCTGGCGTCGCTGGGCAGCGAGGAGACCTACAAATACGTCCAGTACCGGCTCCAGGTCGCCGGCGCCGAGAAGCCGATCTTCACCCCGATGGCGATCGCCGGCGTGCATTACTTCTCGGGCGGCGTGCCACGCCTGATAAACTCGATCTGCGACATGGCCCTGGTCTACGCCTTCGCCGATGGCAAGGCCGAAATCGACCTCGACACGATCTTCCGCGTGGTCAGCGACCGGCAGTCGAGCGGCGTTGCCGCGCTGAGCCAGACCGTGCCCGCCGATATCGCTATGGCCGTCGCCGAAATCGCCAAGCTGGTAAGCGTGAGCGCGGAGCGCGCCGCCCCGAAGCCCGCGCCCAGTCCCGCGCCAAGCTCCGCTGCGGATTCAATCCCGGCCGCCCGCGTCGAGCCGGTCCTGCGCAAGGAGCCGAAGGCCGCTGGCCGCACGACGCGCGCCGATCATGCCGACCACGCCCGCGCGGCGCAGCACGCAACGCTGAACGGTGCGGCGCGACCGGCGGCGCCTGCCAAGCAGCAGACGGGGGATCGGCGCGAGCCCAAACTGCAGAAGGCGCCGCGTCGCGACGGGGCCGCGCCCGTCGCCCAGAACGAGGCGCTAGGTCCCGATGGCCTGCCGCGGCTGGTGGTCACGCGCAACGCCGATGGCCGGTTGCTCAAGCGCCAGGAGAATGGAACAGGCGATCGTCGGACCGCCGCCGACGTCCCGGACCGGGAGCCCGCGGAGAAACGCGGTCGGATCCAGCTGACCGAGGAGGATTACCGGTTGGCGGAGAAGTCGGACGAGGCTGAGGCCGCCCGGCTCCGCTCCTGGTTCCGCCGCACCTTCATGCGCTCGAGCTGAATCCTCAGGCCCGCGACGCCTGGCCCTTGCCGGCCAGCCGCGCCAGTTCCCACAGCGAGACGCAGGCCAGGGCGACCACCAGGGACGCGATCCGCGCCCGCATCCGCAGCGGCAATTGCCCGTCGATTGCGGCCGCCTTCAGGCGCCGCGCGGTGTCCCACAGGATGACCCCGAGGATGCGCAGCGCCCGGCCCCGGCCGGGCGTGCGGTCCCAACGGCCGCCGGTCAGCCGGCGCCGCTTCTTCGCCAGATCGTCGAACGAGCCGCGCACGGGATGCCGGACAACCGCATCGGCGGCATAGACGATCGGCCTGCCGGAAACATGGAAGCGATGCGCCAGCTCGCCATCGGCGCCCGACTTGCGATCCGCCTGGAAGCCGCCGAAGGCGAGCAGGTCGTCGCGCCTTCCGATCCAGTTGGCGGTGGCGCAGAAACCCTTGCGCGCGCCGATGTCCTGCCGGAACGAGTACAGCCGCTCGTAGCACTCGTAAAGCTCGTCCGCCTTGGGCTCGGGCCGGAACAGCTCGATCCGCCCCGCGATCACGCCGGCATCCGGCCGCGCGCGCGCGTGGCCGATCGCCTTCTCCAGCCAGTCCGGCGCCGGGATGCAATCCGCGTCGGTGAAGGCGATGTAGTCGCCGCGCGCCTCGCGCAGGCCGCGATTGCGCGCGTGATAGGAGCCGGCCACCGGCTCGTGCAGCAGGGTCACGCCGGCGAACCCCTGCACGACCTCGGCCGTCGCATCGGTGGAGGCGTTGTCGACGACGATGATCTCGAGGCGGTCCTTGGGATAGGTCTGCGCCTGCAGCGCGGCCAGGCACAGCGGGATCTGCTCCGCCCCGTTCCAGACCGGGACGATGACGCTGACCAGCGGCGGGGCGCTCGCAATTGCGTCGTTCATGCTGCTCCGGTCGCTCCCTGCCTCAGCTGCGCGCGGATTCCGCGTTGGTCAGCTGCAGGACCAGCCGCCAATACGCATAGGCCCAGTTGATCGCGAAGGCGAGCGCGACCAGCTTGAGCTTGGCGACCGGCCCGAACTGCAGCGCGGGATTGGCGAGGATCGCAGCCAGCCGCCGGCGCGACGGGGTGAGGTTG
>JAEUKU010000094.1 GCA_016794075.1 Rhodospirillaceae bacterium | reverse complement strand
CCATGTCGGCCCGCTCGGCGCCGGGGCCGCCGCCAAGATCGTCAACAACATGATGCTCATGGGCTTCTGGCAGGCGCTGAAGGAGGCCGTGTCGCTCGGCAAGCGCGCCGGGCTCGATCTGGAGACGATGCTGAAGGTCCTCACCACCAGCCCGGCCGCCAGCGGCGCCTTCCAGCACCGCCTGCCGGTGCTGCGCGGTGAGAGCGATGCCGTGGGATTCTCCGTCGCCGGCGTGGTCAAGGACGGCGCGATGTTCAGCCGCGTCGCCCGCGACCTGCAGGTCGATACCCCCGCCATCGCCGCCGCCATCGCCAGCTTCCGCGCCTATGACGCGGCGGGTCACGGCGCGGAAGATCTCGCCCGCATGGTGCGTGCCGCGTACGACGCGGTGTAGAGACGCTCGCCCTCTCTATCGTCATTGCCGGGCTTGACCCGGCAATCCAAGTCTGACGCAACAGTCTCGCTGCGAGGAACTTGGATCACCGGGTCTCGACGCTTCGCGCCGGCCCGGTGATGACGGAAAGGGTGAGAGGCTCAGTGATCTACGTCCCTGAGCGCTTCCTTGCGCTTGGCCATGTGCGCGTCGAGCGCCTCGCGGATGGCGGGGTCGAGCGGCGGCTCCTGGTAGCGCTCCAGCGCCTGTTGCCAGATGGCCGTGGCGCGCTGGGTGGCGTCCCTGGCGCCGTCGGCCTTCCAGCTCTCATAGCTGCGCCAATCCGAGACCAGCGGGCGGTAGAACGCCGTCTCGTAGCGCTCCAAGGTGTGCGCCGCGCCGAAGAAATGCCCGCCGGGCGGCACCGAGGCGATGGCGTCCAGCGCGATGTCCTCCGGCGATACGGCGAAAGGCTGGATGGTCTCGGCGATCATCTGCAGCATTTCGACATCGAGCACGATCTTCTCGAAGGACGCGGTGAGGCCGCCCTCCATCCAGCCCGCCCCGTGATAGACGAGGTTGGCGTGGGCCATGACCGAAGACCAGATCGACATCTCGGATTCATAGGCCGCCTGGGCGTCGACCGCGTTGGAGGCGCTGGAATTGCTGGCGCGGTAGGGCAGCCTGTAGAAGCGCGCCAGCTGGCCGCAGGCGATGGTGGCGCGCGCATTCTCCGGCGTGCCGAAGGCGGGCGCGCCCGATTTCATGTCCACATCCGAGGTGAAGGCGCCATAGACCACGGGGGCACCCGGCCGCGTCAACTGCGCGAGCGTGATGCCGGCCAGCGCCTCGGCGTTCTGCTGGGTGAGCGCCGCAGCCAGCGAGACCGGCGCCATCGCCCCCATCAGGGTGAAGGGTGTGACGACCACCGCCTGGCCGTGTTCGGCCATCGCCATCAATCCGTCCGACATCGCCGCGTCGAAGCGGCGCGGCGAATTGACCGAGATGATGGTGAGCACGCCGGGGCTTTCCGCCATCTGATCCCGCGTGAGGCCGCGGGAGATCGCCATCATGTCGATGCCGTCCAGCGCGCGTTCGCGGCCGATCGCGGTGCAGTGATAAATCCGGTCGGAACAGGTGATGTTGGCGAGGTAGCAATCGAGGTGCCGGGTGCGCACCGGCAGCTCCTGCGGCGCCGTCGGCTGGTTGCCGATGAAATGGATGATATCGAAGCTCTGCGCCAGGCGGATCAGGTTGACGTAGTCGGCGTGGTTGCCGGGGCGGCGGCCGTTGATTGCGTCGTGAACGTTGGGCGGACCGGCCACCAGGCCGAAGGAGACGTGGTTCCCGCCCACATGAACGGCGCGCGCCGGATTGCGCGGGGTCAGGGTGAAGCCGGATGGCGCAGTCTTCAGCGCCGCCAAGACGATTTCGCGCGGGATGTGGGTCAGGCCGGACTTCACCTCGACCATGGCGCCGGCCTTGCGCAGCATGTTGCAGGCCGCTTCACCCTGGAACTCGATGCCGATCTCTTCGAGGATGCGCAAGGAGGCGTCGTGGATCGCCTCGATCTGGTCCTGGCTCAGCGGCGCCAGCGGCGGAAAGGCGTTGCGCAGCGGCCCGCGGGCTATCCAGGCGCCGCCTAGCTGAGCCGGCTCTCGGGCACGGCGGGGTCGACGTTGCATGTCGCTTCCTGGTCTTCCTGTGCGTTCGCGATAAATCTCGGCCGATCCGACCGATTCTGCTGTTCCGCTACCGTCATCGCCCGGCACCCAGGCGAAAGGTCACCGGCCCCGCAGCAGCGCGCCGAGGATACCGCGCACGATCTGCCGGCCGACCTGGCTGCCGATGGCGCGCACGGCGCTCTTGGCGAAGGCCTCGCCCATACCTTGCCGATTGCTGGTACGACGCGCCGGTTCGCGCGGCACGTCCCGCGGTGCCGGTCCCGATCTGGCAGGCTCGGATCTGGTTGTCTGCGACGTCGGCGGCGCAGCCTCGGCACGAGCCATCAGCCGCTCATACGCCGAGTCGCGGTCAATGGTCTCATCATACTTGCCGGCGATAGGCGAGCGCTCCATCACCGCCTGTCGCTCCGCCGCGGTGACTGTACCCATGCGTGAGCACGGCGGACGGATCAGCGCGCGCTGCACAATGGAAGGGGTACCATCCGCCTGCAGGGTCGACACCAGAGCTTCACCCACGCCGAGTTCGGTGATCGCGGTCGCAGTGGCGAAGGCCGGATTGGCGCGGAACGTGTCGGCGGCCAGCTTCACCGCCTTCTGGTCGCGCGGTGTAAAAGCGCGCAGCGCATGCTGCACGCGATTGCCGAGCTGGCCCAGCACGCTGTCGGGCACATCGATGGGATTCTGCGTGATGAAATAGACGCCGACGCCCTTGGAGCGGATCAGCCGCACCACCTGCTGCACCTGATCGAGCAGCGCCTTGGGTGCGTCGTCGAACAGCAGGTGCGCCTCATCGAAGAAGAACACCAGGACGGGGCGGTCGCGATCCCCGACCTCCGGCAGACGCTCGAACAGCTCCGCCAGCAGCCAGAGCAGAAAACTGGCGTATAGTCGCGGACTGCGCATCAGCGTGTCGGCCGCCAGCACGTTGATGTAGCCGAGGCCCTGGCGGTCCTGGCGCAGGAAGTCATCCAGGTCCAGCGCCGGCTCGCCGAAGAACTTGTCGCCGCCCTGCTGTTCCAACACCAGCAGCGCGCGCTGGATGGCGCCCACGGTCGCCTTGGTGACGTTGCCATAGCGCACAGCCAGATCGGCGGCATTCTCCGCCAGATAAGTCAGCATGGCGCGCAGATCCTTGAGGTCGAGCAGCAGCATTCCCCGCTCGTCCGCCACCTTGAAGGCAATGTTCAGCACGCCTTCCTGCGCCTCGCTCAGCTCCATCAGATTGCTGAGCAACAGCGGCCCCATTTCCGAGATCGTGGTGCGGATGGGGTGGCCCTGCTGGCCGAACAGATCCCAGAAGATGGCCGGGCAGGCAGCCCCCGCATAATCCGCGATCTCCAGCTTCGCGGCGCGTTCCTTGGCCTTGGGGTGTTCGCCGCCGATCTGCGACACACCGGCCAGGTCACCCTTCACATCCGCCATGAAGACCGGCACGCCGGCGCGCGAGAAGCCTTCGGCCAGCACCTGCAGGGAGATCGTCTTGCCGGTTCCCGTAGCGCCGGCGATCAGGCCGTGACGATTGGCCATGCCGAGCCGCAGCCAGACATCCTGCGCGCCGCGCCCGACCCAGATATCGCCATCAGCCATCGGCGCTCCTCAAGAGATGCTCGGCGCCTTGGCCTTCGCCGCCGCAGCCTTGGCCGATCCGGCAACCGGCGGCCGCTGCAGGAAGGTCTGCTCCGCCGCCTTCGCGTCGCCGCCGGCCTCCTTGACCGCGCGGCGATAGGCGGCGACCGAGACATAGGCGCCATATTGCGGCAGCTTGTCCGCCGCCAGCGGCACGATTCGGCCCGAGTGGGGCAGCACCTTGAAGAACCCGCCGTCGCGGCCGATGAGGGCGATCGGCTCGTTGCGCCGCGAGAAGGTCCGCCGGTGATAGGCGGATTGCGACTTCATCGATTTCAGTTCCTCGGCGTCGCGGGCGAAGATGTATTCATAGGCGGCGATGAATTCCTGGACGAAGTCGCGCTCCACCACCTGCATGTTGGAGATGAGCCAGCAGCGGTCCTCGAAGCCCCAATAGGTGGCGAGGCCGACCAGGGCGCCCTCTCGGGTGAAGTAGGGGTAGAAGGGGAAGGCGCGGCAGGCCATGGTGCGGTTGTCGCGCTCGCAGAAGCGGGCGCCTTTGCATTCGATGGCGGTGCAGCTCTTGTGCAGCTCCTTGACGATCTGGCGCGAGGTGGCGTCGGTCGGCTTGTAGAGGTGCCAGAGGTCGCTGCGGCCCTTCAGCAGCTCGAACTCGGTCTTGTCGACGATGGGGATGGCGTTGTCGGTGGAGCAGCACACCGGCTCGCCGTTGTTCAGGGGCGCGCAGAACCTGCCGCAATCGTAGCGCGACACGGTCGACTGGAACCGGTCGAACACCACGCCGAAATCCTTCGCCGTCATGCCATCTTGCGGCTGGCTGCCGTTTCCCGTCTTCCTGGCCACGTCCTACCCCTCGAAACCTGTGCGGCGCCCATGGGGGGCATGCCGAATCTTCATGTTTGTTCAACGCTTTCTAGCGTATTATGCGCGGGGTTTCACTAGCGACATCGCACGACCAGATCATGAAACGCTATTGGGTGATCGGCGGAAACTATGCCGATACCAAGTTCGACCGCATGCAGGACGGCGGCCCGGAACAGAAATTCGGTCCTTTCCGGACCTATGACGAAGCGAAGGCCGAATGGCAACGCCGCGCGTGGGCGTCGGTCGATACCGCCTGTGCGCGTTTCCGGATCGAGGAGGAATCGGGCGATACGTGGTTCTGGGTCGTCGGCGGCCCCTATGCCGATACCCGATTCGAGGAGCCTGCCGATGGCGGCGGGGAGCAATGGTATGGTCCGTTCAAGACCTATGACGAAGCGAAGATCGAGTGGTCGCGGCTGGCCTGGTCGACCGTAGACGACGCCATGTCCCGCTTCCGCATCGAGAGGCTGGCCTATGGCGAGCGACCACGCAGCCACCACTAGAGCCCGCCTTTATCGCCTTTCAGCTTCGGAACTCCCCGTCATGTCCGCCACATTTCTGATCGAGATTCTCGGCTTCGTCGCCGCGATCCTCACCACGCTCAGCTTCCTGCCCCAGGCCTTGCGCATCCGACGCCAGCGTTCGGCCGCCGACGTCTCGCTCGTCATGTACCTGATGATGCTGACCGGCCAGGCGCTGTGGCTGATCTACGGCGTGCTGTTCGACAGCCCGTCCCTCATCGCCGCCAACGTCGTCGGCATCAGCCTGGTCGGCTGGGTGCTGGTCATGAAGCTCGGCGATCTGCGCCGGCAGCGGCGCATGATGGCCGCCGCCCCGGTGGGTCTTCAACGACCCGTCGCCGCCGAGTAATCCCGCCTAGCGTAGCGCCGCGTCGCCGAGTTTGATCCGGCCGGCGCGGCGCACCGCGCCATAGACGCCGACATGGTTCTGGTTGACCTGCTGCGCCGTGTGCAGGATGCCCGGGTCCATGGGCAGATCACCCTGCGGCCGGGTGGTGAGCGCGCAGCGCTCGCAATGCTCGTTGATGTCGAACACGACCTCGCCCAGGGTCAGGTCCGCACCGAGCCAGCCGCTCTCGACGAATCCGCGCGCGCCGGGCGCGCATTCCAGCACGACATTGGGCCGGAAGCGGGCGGGCACGAACCGGCCCTGGGGATAGGCGGCACTCAACGCCTTCAGCGTCGCGTTAGTGAGGATATGGCAATCGCTCGGGGTATAGGGCCGGATCACGCCCGCCTCGGCGCTGCGGCGCAGGCGCACCGGGCGGCCGATCCGCTCGGACATCGCCGCGTCGATGCCGGCGTCGTCCGAACGCATGGACATGCCGTCGGGGAAGCCGATCTCCACCAGCGGCAGATCCTGCCCCGCCCTCGGCTCGCCCAGATAGCGCGCCGACCAGGTAATGAGCATCTTCCAGGGCGGCCGCGAGGCGACGCCCGCCGCGCCGCTCTCCGCCTCCGCCACGCAATAGAAGCGGTCGCCGGGGCTGCCGCCGGGCGCCAGATCGAGGGTCGGCACCTGTTCGCCCTGCAGGCTCTGCACCGGGTAGCGCCACAGTTCCGAGACTATTCCAACGCGTTCGTTCATGCACTCCCTCACGGCATCAGGCGCCAGACGATGGTCTCGCGCATCTCGCGGTCTTCTAGTTCCAGGGTGGTCGGGACCCGATAGCGCGCCAACTCGACCAGGCCGCCCGACGGCAGATAGGCGCGGCCCGGGTCGCCCATCAGCACGGCGACGCCGCGGCTTGCCAGCGCGCGGAACCAGCCGATCACCCGGTCCGCCATCGGCTTCTCGTAGCACACATCGCCGGCCAGCACGATTTCCCAGCGCGCCGGCTGGCCGATCAGATCCTCGACCACGAGGTCGACGGCGACCTTGTTGGCCTTGGCGTTGAGCAGGATCGCCGCACCGGCATAGGCGTCGATCTCCGCCGCCTCGACCCGTGCCGCCCCCGCCAGCGCCGCGCCGATGGCGGAAAGCCCGCTGCCGGCGGCGAAATCCAGCACGCGCTTGCCCTTGACCCACTCCGGATGGTCGAGCACGAAGCGGGTGAGCGCCTGTCCACCCGGCCAGGCGAAGGCCCAATAGGGCGGCGGCAGGTTCATGCGCGCCAGCTCCGCTTCCGTCGCCTGCCAGATCGGCGTGATCTCGGTCGCCAGATGCAGCGCGATCTCGGGCACCAGCGGCGGCCGCGCCAGCGTGGTCTGCGCGGCGATGAAGGCGGCGGGATCACTCACGCCCAGAGCCGCCCGAGCACGATTCCGGCGAGCAGGATCCAGCCGATCCAGCGATTGCTGCGGAACTTGGCGAGGCAATCGCGCGGATCGTCAAGATCGACATCCGCGGCCTGCCACAGCAGATGCGCGGCGAGTGCCAGCACGACGACATAGGCGATCCAGCCGATTCCCGCGGCGGCCAGCGCGGCGACGAGCAGCACCAGCATCGCGGCGTCGAAGCCGAGCAGCCATGTCTTGGTTTGGGCACCCAGCCGCAGCGCCGTCGACTTCACCCCGATCAACGCGTCGTCGCTCTTGTCCTGGTGCGCGTAGATGGTGTCGTAGCTCAAGGTCCAGAAGATGCCGGCGGCATAGAGCAGGACAGGCGCCCAGGCGAGTTCGTCCCGCATTGCCGCCCAGCCCATCAGCGCGCCCCAGTTGAAGGCGAGGCCGAGAAAGGCCTGCGGCCACCAAGTGATGCGCTTCATCGTCGGATAGACCGCGACCAGTACAAGGGAGGCCACGCCGAGCCAAATCGCGGTCCAGGACAATTGCAGCAGGATGACCAGCCCGATGCCGAGCTGCAGGCCGAGGAAGCGCCACGCCTGCGAGAGCGACAATTGGCCGCTGGCCAGCGGCCGCGTGGCCGTGCGCGCCACCTTGGCGTCGATGTCGCGGTCGATCATATCGTTGACGGTGCAGCCCGCCCCGCGCATCACCAGCGCACCGAGACCGAAGAGGATCATCAGCCGGAAATCCGGCCAAGTACCGGGCGCCGCCGCCAGGGCGATCGACCACCAGCAGGGAAACAGCAGCAGCCAGGTGCCGATCGGCCGATCGAGCCGGGCCAGCCGCGCATATGGCCGCGCCGACGCCGGCAAATAGCGGTCGATCCAATCGCCGGCCTTGATGTCGGCGGCGGATTGGTCGACCGTTGATTGATTGTTGCGCGCGCTGGTCATATTGGTGACGTGCTGTGGCCGGGCCTGCCCCGGCCGGAAGGGGGACAAGGTCGTTGATGACGCCGGTGAAGTCAAATTGGCCGCAGCGCTGCGGCAATGGGGCCTGAGATGATCCCCCGCCTCTATGTCGCCGCCGATCTCCGGCCCGGCCTCGAGATCGCCGCCGATGAGCGCGCGCAGCATTATCTCCGCAACGTCATGCGGCGCGCCTTGGGTGACCCGGTGGTGCTGTTCAATGGCCGCGACGGGGAATTTCAGGCGGAGATCGCGCGGCTCGACAAGCGCGCCGTCGCGCTGCGCGTCGCCGCCAAGCGCCGCGAGCAGGATGACGTGCCCGATCTCTGGCTGTGCTTCGCGCCGCTGAAAAAGGACGCCGTCGACTTCCTGGTCGAGAAAGGCACCGAACTGGGCGCCGCCGTCTTCCAGCCGGTGATCACGCGGCGGACGGTCAGCTCGCGGCTCAATCTCGACCGCCTCAAGGCCAACGCCATCGAAGCCGCGGAGCAGACCGAGCGCCTGACCATTCCGGAGATCCGGCCGGCGGTCGAACTCGACGCGCTGCTGCGGAACTGGCCCCGCGACCGGCGCATGATCCTCTGCGCCGAGGCCGGCGCGGCAGAACCGATCGCGGATGCGTTAAGCAGGATAACAGATGATGACGGAAGTGTTAGCAAAGCTAACGCATGGGGCGTTCTTTGCGGCCCGGAAGGCGGGTTTCATGTGAGCGAGCTTGACCGGTTGCGTGATCTGGACTTTGTTACGCCCGTCGGCTTGGGGCCTCGTATCCTGCGCGCCGACACGGCGGCGCTCACCGCGCTTGCCGTCTTTCAGTCCATCCTGGGCGACGGCCGGAAACGGCCGCCACAGCCCATGCTTCCGATTGGCACGCCCGAGAGCGAGCGGGCCGGCGGGGAATAGGAGCATCGATGTCGGCACCCCCGAAATCCGGCGGCGCGCCCATCACGAGCAAGCGGCAGCTGGTGGAGTATTTCGAAGCCGGCAACAAGCCGCGCGGCGATTGGCGCATCGGCACCGAGCACGAGAAATTTGTCTTCGACCTCAAGACGCTGCGCACGGTCAGCTACGAGCAGCCGAACGGCATCGGCGCCATGCTGCGCGGCCTGCAGCGCTTCGGCTGGCAGCCGGTCGAGGAGAACGGCAACGTCATCGCCCTCACCATGGACGGCTGCAACATCACGCTGGAGCCGGGCGGGCAGTTCGAGCTCTCCGGCGCACCCCTGCGCTCGATCCACGAGACCTGTTCGGAGGTCGGCCGCCATCTGACGCAGGTGAAGGAGGTCGCCGCCGAGCTGGGGGTCGGCCTGCTCGGCATGGGCATGAACCCGAAATGGTCGCGTGCCGACACGCCCTGGATGCCCAAGGGCCGCTACAAGATCATGCGCTCCATGATGGAGAAGAAGGGCCAACTCGGCATCGACATGATGATCCGCACCTGCACCGTGCAGGTGAACCTGGATTTCGCCAGCGAAGCCGACATGGTGAAGAAGATGCGCGTCTCCATGGCGCTGCAGCCGATCGCCACGGCGCTGTTCGCCGATTCGCCGTTCACCGAGGGCAAGCCGAACGGATTCTTGAGCTATCGCAGCCATATCTGGACCGATACCGACCCGGATCGCACCGGCACCCTGCCCTTCGTCTTCGAGGACGACTTCGGCTTCGAGCGCTATGTCGACTACATGCTCGACGTGCCGATGTATTTCGTCTATCGCGACGGCCAGTATCTCGATGCCAGCGGCCAGTCGTTCCGCGACTTCATGGCCGGCAAGCTGCCGCTGCTGCCCGGCGAGATCCCGACCATGGGCGATTTCTCCGACCACGTCACCACCGCGTTCCCGGAAGTGCGGCTGAAGCGCTACATCGAAATGCGCGGCGCCGACGGCGGGCCCTGGGACCGGCTCTGCGCCCTGCCCGCCATCTGGGTCGGCCTGCTCTATGACGACCAGGCGCTGGATGCGGCCTGGGACCTGGTCAAAGGCTGGACGCAGGAAGACCACGCGCAATTGCGCCGCGACGTGCCGAAGCACGCGCTGAAGACCCGCTTCCACGACCGCAGCGTGAAGGAGATCGCGCTGGAAACGCTGGCGATCGCCCGGGCCGGGTTGCAGCGCCGCGCATCGCTGGATCGGATCGGCGGCGACGAATCCGGTTTCCTCAACGTGCTGCAGGAGATCGCCGAAAGCGGCAAGTGCCCGGCCGAGGAAAAGCTGGAGCTCTTCCACGGCCGCTGGAACGGCAGCGTCGATCCGGTGTTCTCGGAGTTCGCCTACTAGCTGCGGAAGGAACCGTCATGCGCGTAACCGCCAACGGCATCGACATCGCCTGCGAGGCGGCAGGACCGCAGGACGCGCCGGTCCTGGTCTTCAACCACTCGCTGGCGACCAGCCGCGCCATGTGGCGGGCGCAGGTGGCGGCCTTCGCGCCGCGCTACCGCGTCGTCACCTTCGACATGCGCGGCCATGGCGAGAGCGCGGCGCCGGACTTTCCCTACACCCTGGACATGCTCGCCGACGACGTGGTCGGCGTGCTGGATTGCCTGGGCGTCGAGCGGCCGGCGGTCTTCGTCGGCATCTCGATCGGCGGCATGATCGGCCAGTCGCTGGGCCTGCGGCATGCGCAGCGCTTCCGGGCCCTGGTGCTGGCCAGCACCACCAGCCGCGTGCCGCCGGAAGGCCGCGCGATGTGGGATCAGCGCATCGAGGCGATCCGCCGCGACGGCGTCGAAGGCCAGGTGCAGCCGACTTTGGAACGCTGGCTCAGCGCCGAATTCCGTGCCCGCGATCCCGAGACGACGCGCTGGGTCGCCGACATGATCCGCGGCACGCCGGCGGCCGGCATGATCGGCTGCGGCCACGCCATCAAGATGCTGGACTACACCGAGCAGCTGCAGCGGATCGCGCTGCCGACGCTGATCATCGCGGGGGAGAAGGATCCCGGCACGCCGGTGGCGGCGTCGGAGGCGATCCAGGCGCGGATCAAGGGATCGCGGCTCGAAGTCATTCCCGGGTGCCTGCACCAGGCGCCGATCGAGGCGCCCGGGGCGTTCAACCGGATCCTGGCGGATTTCCTCGCCGACCTGCGCTAATCAGGCTTCTTCCAACTGCGCTTCTCGGCCCATTTCCTGGCCCAGTCCTTGCGCAGTTCCGGCGGCAGCTTCCGCGCCACCTCGACCATGACCTTCTGGCCGTGCTGGTAGAGCTCAGTCATGCGCAGCTGCATCTCGCCGAGCGCCGCGTCGAGCTGCGCCTGGTCGATGGTGTCGGCCTGCAGCGCCGCGACGATGCGTTGGCGGGCCTGGTCGACGGCGTCGCGCTTGGCGTCGAATTCGGCGCGATTGGCGTCGAACACCTCCTTGACCAACGGGCGCGCCGCTTCCGGCATGTCGCGCATCGGCCCGCCGAACATGCCGCCGCGCGATGGCCCGCCATGCCAGCGCTGCCCGAACATCATGCCGGCCAGCAGCAGGTTCACGCAGACCGATGCCACCAGCGCGACGATGACGATCGTTCCCTTGCGGCCTGACAAGGTCATTGCACATCTCCTATCGTGGTCGGCGTGTCGCTGAAAACCAGGGCGACCAACGCGTCCTCGCCGCCACCGGTATCGGTCGACGCCAGCCCGGCCATGCCCAGCCACACACCAAGCGCGAGCGAGGCAGCCGCCGCGGCGAAGCTGGTCGCCCAGGAAACGCCCGGCCGCGCGAAGAGGGCGCCGAACAGCCGGCTTGGAGCGCCGGCAGCCCGGGCCGGGCGCAGATGCTCCAGCGGGATTTCGGCGATGCGGCGCCGCAGGGAGTCCGGCGCCCGTTCCGCCGCCAGGCCCACACGCAGCTGCCGCTCGAACGGATCATGTTCTGTCATGTCTGCACCCATCCTTGCCGGGCGAGCGCCTCGCGCAATTCGCGCTTGGCCCGCACCAGCAATGCTTCCAACGCCTTCACCGATATGTCCAAGGCGCTCGCCGCCTCGGTGTTCTTCAGTCCCGCGGTATAGGTCAGCGCGATCGCCGCGCGCTGGCGCTCCGGCAAGGCCGACACCGCGTCGTTCAGCGCCCGCTGCTTCGCCGCCGCCACCAGATCCATCTCGGCATTCGGCCGCGGATCCTCGGGTTCGGCGATCGCATCGAGGGCGCCCGCCTTCGGCCGGCGCTTCAGATCGAGGCAACGATTGACCACCACCCGGTAGAGCCAGGTGGAGAATTGTGCCTGGCCCGGCCGCCAGGCATCCGGGCGCTGCCACACGCGCAGGAATACCTCCTGCACCACGTCCTCGGCGTCGGCGCGGTTGCCGGTGACGCGCAGGGCCACGCCATAGGCGCGGTCCAGGTGGCGGCGCGACAGGCGGTCGAAGGCCCGGCGGTCGCCATCGGCGACCGCCCGCAGCAACTGCGCATCGTCATCGACGTCGTCCGTCCGCACGCAATGCGCCCCTGTTGCTGTCCTCAAGGCCAGCGTCTGCACGATCGCACCCCCACCGGTCCGGTCGGCCTATTGCGCCGGCGGCTGGTCCTGCTGGTGCTTGCGGCGCTTCGGCATCTCGTCCTTGGCCAGCTTGCCGTCGCCGTTGTCATCCAGCCGCGCGAACATCTTCTCGCCCGCGGCGGTGAATTCCTCGCTCGAGATCTTGCCGTCCTCGTTGGCGTCGGCGCGCTGCATGAAGCTGTGCCGCTTCTTGCCTTCCGGCGCGTCGCCCTGCGGCATTGGCTTGCCCATCTTCTGATGGAAGGCCTCGCGCGCCTTGGTCAGTTCGTCCTGGTCGAGCACGGCATCGCCGTTGGCGTCGATCTTCTTGAACATGCCGGCGCGGCTGTCGGCGAATTCGAGCTTGGTGACGAAGCCGTCGCCATCCTTGTCGGCGCGCTGGAACAGGCCCGGACCCTTGTCGGCGCCCTGATCGGCCTGGACAGCGCCGCCGAACGCGGAAACGGCGAAGACGCCGGAAAGCAGCAGAAGCGTGGTCTTACGCATGGCAATTCCTTCGGTTGGGGGCCAGCTCTCGCGGCCCGATACCTTTCTAACGGGACCCGCCGCAAAACCCTGCGGACCCGCCCCGCGGAACAACCAAGGGATTGAAACTACTGCAATTCTCTCGGCGACAACCAGCCATCACCGTCGGCGTCGAGCTGCTGGAACAGCTGCTGGCCGAAATCGAGGTATTCGGAATAGCCGCACAGGCCGTCGCCGTCGCCGTCCTCGCACTCGAACATCTGGGTATCGGCCGACCCCAGCGCGTTCATCAATTCGCCACCGGACAGGGCGAAATCGCCGTCGCGATCGGCCGAGCTGAAGAAGCTGTCGCGGGCCGATTCGAAATCCAGCATGCCCATGCCGGTGGATTGTGCAGCCGCCGGCGCCGCGCAGGCCGCCAGCAAAGCCAGAACGAGCGCCGTTGCGCGGGCACCGGTCCGTCGCGTTCTCGATCGCTGTCTCATCGCACCCCCGACCTGCTGCCGATCCGACAAACCGCTATGCCGCCAAGCCGCGGCGGCCCATCTCCAGGAACTTGTCGCGGCGCTGCTCGCGCAGCACCGTGCCGTCCTGGGCCTGCATCGATTGCAGCGCCCGCTCGATCGCATCACCGAGCGCCGCGATGGTCTGCTCCTTGCCGCGATGGGCGCCGCCCAGCGGCTCGCTGACGATCTCGTCGATCACGCCAAGCGACTTCAGATCGCCGGCGGTCAGCTTCAAGGCCTCCGCCGCGTCCTGCGCGTTCTCGGCGCTGCGCCACAGGATCGAGGCGCAGCCCTCCGGCGAAATCACCGAATAGACCGAATGCTCCAGCATGATGATGTGGTTGGCGGCAGCGAGCGCGATGGCGCCGCCGCTGCCGCCCTCGCCGATGATGGCGGAGACGACCGGCGACTTCACCTTGAGGCAGGCCTCGATCGAGCGCGCGATGGCCTCGGCCTGGCCGCGCGCCTCGGCTTCGACGCCGGGATAGGCGCCCGGCGTATCGACCAGCGTCACCACCGGCAGCTTGAAGCGGTCGGCGAGCTCCAGCAGGCGCACCGCCTTGCGATAGCCTTCGGGCTTGGCCATGCCGAAATTGTGCCGCACCCGGGTCGCGGTGTCGGAGCCCTTCTCATGGCCCAGGATCAGCACGGGAATGCCGCGCAGCCGGCCGAGCCCGCCCTGGATCGCCTTGTCGTCGGCGAAGGAACGGTCGCCGGCCAGCGGCACGTAATCGTCGATCAGCTGCCCGACATAGTCGAAGAAATGCGGGCGTTCCTGGTGCCGGGCCACCTGGGTCTTCTGCCACGCCGAGAGCTTGCCATAGGTCTGGCGCAGCAGCTTCTCGGCCTTGGCCTGCAGGCGCGCGATCTCCTCCGCGATGTTCATGTCGCCGGCATTGGCCAGATGGCGCAACTCGGCGATCTTGCCTTCCAGTTCGGCGATGGGTTTCTCGAAATCGAGGAAGCTGGGCATGGGTTAGGCCTGGTGCCCGGAAATCAATGCGCGCCGGAGATCTGCTGGGCCTTGGCCACCAGCACCTCGGCCTGGCGGATCGAGGCGAGGTCGATCAGCCGGCCGTCGAGCGCCACGGCGCCGCGGCCTTCCTTCTGCGCCTGGGCCATCGCCTCCAGGATGCGCCGGGCCTTGGTCACTTCCGCGTCGCTGGGACTGAAGATCTCGTTGGCGAGCGCCACCTGGCTCGGGTGGATCGCCCATTTGCCTTCGCAGCCGAGCACGCCGCCGCGATGGCCCGCGGCGCGATAACCCTCGGCATCGGAGAAGTCGCCGAACGGACCGTCGACGGGTCGGAGGCCGTTGGCGCGCGCCGCCACCACCATGCGGGCGATGGCGTAGTGCCACATGTCGCCCCAATGGATGTCGCGATTGCCGGTCTCGTCCTTGTCGGTGAGGATCGCATAGCTCGGATTGGCGCCGCCGATATTCGTGGTCCGCGCCTTGGTCGAGGCGGCGTAATCGGCGACGCCGAAATGCAGGCTCTCGTTGCGCTTCGAGGCGGCGGCGATCTCGTGCACGTTCTGCATGCCGAGCGCGGTCTCGATGATCATCTCGAAGCCGATGCGCTTCTCGCGGCCCATCGCCGCCTCGCACTGGGTCACCAGCATGTCGACGGCATAGACGTCCGACGCGGTGCCGACCTTCGGGATCATGATGAGGTCGAGGCGCTCGCCGCCCTGTTCCATCACGTCGATCACGTCGCGGTACATGTAGTGGGTGTCGAGGCCGTTGATGCGCACCGACATGGTCTTGTGGCCCCAGTCGATGTCGCGCAAGGCCTGGATGACGTTCTTGCGCGCCTGCGGCTTGTCGTCGGGGGCAACGGCGTCCTCGAGATCCAGGAAGATCACGTCGGCGGCCGACTTCGCCGCCTTCTCGAACAGGTTCGGCTGCGAGCCGGGAACCGCCAATTCGCTGCGGTTCAACCGGGCCGGCGCCTGTTCGACGATCTTGAAGCTCATGGGAGTCCCCGAATTAGTTAACGCGGGCGGCGTATTAACGAAATTCCGCCCGTTTAATGGCCGTAAGGGCCAAAACTGTCAATCTTTGCGTGGCCGCGCCGGCCGAGGCCGGCCCGCCTGCTGAGACAAAGGATGCGCCCGGCCGACCAGTTCCGCCAGCCGGCCGGTTGCCACATGCGTATAAATCTGGGTCGTCGCGATATCGGCATGGCCCAGCATCTTCTGCAGCGCGCGGAGATCGGCGCCGTGATCGAGCAGATGCGTGGCGAAAGCATGGCGCAGCACATGCGGCGACACGCGCTCCGGCGCGATGCCGGCGGCGATGGCCGCATCCTTCAGCAACTGGCCGAAGCGCTGCCGCGTCAGGTGGCCGCTGGCACCCGATGAGGGGAACAGCCAAGGCGACGCCTTCAGCGAACGCGGCAGGAACTTCGCCCGCACGGCGAGATAGGCGGCGACCGCCGCCTTGGCCGCCGGATTGAGCGGCACCAGTCGCTCCTTCGCGCCCTTGCCGCGCACCACCAGATAGGGCTGGTCGCGCAGCGCCGCCGCCAGCGGCAGGCCGACCAGCTCGGAGACGCGCAGGCCGGTGGCATAGAGCAATTCCAGCAGCGCATGCAGGCGCAAGGCGGCGGCCTTGTCCTGTCGCGCGACGCAATCGATCATCGCCGCCACTTCGGCTTCGCTCAGCACCTTGGGCAAGGGCCGGCCGCGTTTGGGCGCATCGAGCGCCGCGCTCGGATCGTCGGCGCGCCTGCCTTCCGCCACCAGGAAGCGGAAGAACTGGCGCAGCGCGCTCAGGCGCCGCGCGGCGGTCGCGGGCTTCAGCACCTGTCGCGCGGCGGCGGCGAAACAGGCGCGCAGCTGCTCGCTCGTCGCATCGGCTAGGTCGCAGCTTCCGGCGAGCGCCGCCTCGATGGCCATCAGGTCGCGGCGATAGGCGTCGACGGTGTTGGCCGCGGCGTTGCGCTCGGCGGTCAGCATTTCCTTGAAAACGTCCCAGTGACGCGTCGCCGGCTGCGTCTCGTCGAGCGCCAGGGCGCGCTGCCGGCCCAAGGCCTACAATCCGGCGAGGATCGCCGCCTCGATCGCGATGCGCCGCGCTTCCGGGCCGAGCCCGACCGCGCCCAGGCCGCCCAAAGCCTGCGCCAGGGTGGGACCGTCGGCATTGGCGAGGCCCTTGCCACCCAGCGCGACGAGCGCCAGCAGCGCGGTCTCGCCGCGACGGCCCGCCTGCGCGGCGGCGCCGATCGCCGCGGCGTCGCCAGCCGGTGTCGCCAGCGTCGCGCCGCCGGGCAGGCCGAGGCCGCCCTGGATGCCGCGCAGCTTGTCGACGGCAGCGGGGGACGCCGCCGTCGCCTGCTGCCAGGCGGCAATGGGGTCGGCATCGTAGACGCCGGTCAGCCCGGCGATCTGCGCCAGGACCTGCAGCCCCGGCACGCTGCGCGCGATGGTCGGATTGGCCATCTGCGCGCCTTGCGCCTGGTTGAGCCAGAAGCCGCCCCTGTCGAGGTTGCCGGTGGCGAACATGAGGCGCGCGGCCTCGGGCGCGAACCAGGAGAGATTCGGCGCCGGCGTCACCTTGTCGGCGATCGGCCGGTACAGCGCGGCAGTGGCAAAATAGGCGCCGCGCGCTTGCGCGGTCAGCAGCGCGCGCTGGAGGAATTGCGCGCGGCGCACCGGGTCGAAGGCCTGGTCGGCGGCCTGGTACAGCTGGCCGCGATTGGTCGGCGTGTCGGGCAGGGTCAGCGGGTCGCCGGCGAACTTCGCCTGGCGATAGAGGCCGATCAATTCGTCGGCGGTGAGCAGGCCGGCGGCGAAGGCGAATTCGCCGCGCTCGATGCGGGTATCGAGCGGCTGCGTGGCGTCGCGTGCGATGGCGGCCGCCGCGGCGGGCCCTGAGATCTTCGGCGCCGCGGCCGGCTGCGCGCTCTTCGGCTCCAGGCCGGCCTTGCGCATCAGCGCCGCCTGCACGGCGTCGGGCTCCGATTTGAGCTTCAGCTTCTTCTTGCTGCCTTCGCCCAGGAGCACCGCCGCGACGGCGACGAAATCCTTGGTCGCCTGGTCCTTGTCCGGCAGCTCGCGCAGCAGGTCGAGGCCGATGCGCGCCGGATCCTCCTGCCCGCGCTCGATCTGGCACAGCAGCAAGGCCTTGCGCCAATAGAGATCGAGGATTTGCTGTGCGCCGATCGCCTCGTCCGCCTTGGCACAGGCAGCCGTCATGTCCTGGTCGTTCAGCGCCTTCTCGAAGGCGCCTTTCGCATCCGCCGGGGCGCCGCTGCCGGCGGCCTTGGTGAGCATCAAGGCCTCGGTCGAGAAGCCCATCGCGTGCAGACGCTCGGCGCGCAGCGGCACCAGCGTGTCGATCCCGCCGGCGGCATTCGGCCCCGGCGCCTTGGTCAGCAGCAGGCGCAGTTGCAGGTCGCGCAAGGCCGGCTGGGTCTGCGGCGCCGGCAGCTTCGGCATGGCGGTGATGAGCTGGGCCGCGCTGGAGCCCTGCCAGAGATTGGCTCCGAGCCCGGCATTGGAATCATCGAGCAGGCCCGGCGCACCGGAATTCACTGCCGGAGCATCCGTCGGCGTGGCGGCCGGTTGCGGCGGCGGCTGCATCACCCCTGGCTGCGACGGCGGCGCGGGCTGGGTGATGGTCGGCTCGGGCGCCGCGCCCGGCTGCGGCTGCGGCAGCGGCGGCAGGGGAGTGCTCTGGATGCCGCCCGTTCCCGCCGCACCGGGTTGCGGAGGCGGCGTCTGGTCAGGTGATTGTTCCGGCGTCTGCCCTTCCGGCAGGCCGATCGGCGTGGGATCGTCCGGCGACAAGGCCTGCGCCGGCGCCAAGGCGGCGCCGAGCAGCGCCAGCGCCGCGGCGCCGGCCTTCAGGAACCGCGCGCGCCTATTGCAGGGTGAGGCGGTCATTCGGGATCGGGATCTCCATGGTGCCGGGCTGGATCGGCGGTTCCCAGAACGCCAGGAACGCGGTTCCGCCGCCGACGAGGACAACCAGTGTCACGAGAAGTACCAAGATCAGCTTGTTCATGCAGCCCTGTTCGCCTGATCGCCAGGGCCTGATTCACCAGGCTGGCGAAATTCCCACGTCAAACCAGCCATATAGCCGGGTTCCGCCGCGCCGGCGGGAGGTGGGTAACTTGCCACAGGCGTTTCGATTCATGCTAGTGTGCAAATATGGCGAAAACACGTCACATCCCTGCGAGGCTGCGGTGAATTCCGGCAGTTCCGCGCTCCCCAGCGACACCGAGGACACAGCGTCGGCGCGGCCCTCGCGCGAACGCGCGCAGGCCCCGGCACGGGCCCTTGCCAGGCGCCTGGACAAGACCATCGTGCTGGTCGGGCTGATGGGCGCCGGCAAGAGCTGCATCGGCAAGCGGCTGGCCGCCTGCCTGGGCCTGCCCTTCGTCGATGCCGACCGCGAGATCGAGGCGGCGGCCGGCGGCTGCTCCATCTCCGACATCTTCGCGCTGCATGGCGAGAAGGTGTTCCGCGACGGCGAGCGCCGGGTGATCCAGCGCCTGCTCGGCAATCCGGTGCATGTGCTGGCGACCGGCGGCGGCGCCTTCATGGATCCGTCGACCCGCGCGCTGGTGCAGGAGAAGGGGCTGTCGATCTGGCTCAAGGCCGAGCTCGAGCAATTGCTGAAGCGGGTCGGCCGCCGCAACGACCGGCCGCTTTTGCGCGACGTCGACCCGCGCCAGAAGCTGACCGAGCTGATGGAAGCGCGCTATCCCGTCTATGCCGAGGCTGATCTGACGGTGGAAAGCGCCGACGGCCCGCCCGACATCACCGTGCAGCGCGTGCTGCGCGCCCTCGAAGCGGAACTGGATCGCCGCGACCGGGAGAACGGCGGGAAGGCTGCCCGACCGGGAACCGGCCAGCCATGACCCTGGTGGATAGGACGCAGGTCGACGTGGTCCGCGTCGATCTCGGCGCGCGCAGCTATGACATCCACATCGGCGGCGGGCTGGTGACCCGGGCCGGCGAGTTGATCGCCCCAGTCCTGCACCAGAAGCGCGCCATCGTCGTCACCGACACGCATGTGGCGCGCCTGCATCTGGAGGCGCTGCTCGAATCGCTGCATGAGGCGGGGATCGCGGCGGAGGCCATCGTGCTGCCCGCCGGCGAGGCGACCAAGAGCTTCGCTGAGCTGGAATCGCTGTGCGACCGCCTGCTGGCGCTGAAGGCCGAGCGCGGCACGACGCTGATTGCGCTGGGCGGCGGGGTGATCGGCGACATCACCGGCTTCGCCGCCGCGATCCTGCTGCGCGGGATCGACTTCATCCAGGTGCCGACCACCTTGCTGGCCCAGGTCGATTCCTCCGTCGGCGGCAAGACCGGCATCAACACCCAGCAGGGCAAGAACCTGATCGGCAGCTTCTACCAGCCGCGCCTGGTCTTGGCGGATATCGAGGTGCTCGACACCCTGCCGCGCCGCGAATTGCTGGCCGGCTATGCCGAGATCGTCAAATACGGCCTGATCAACGATCCCGCCTTCTTCGCCTGGTGCGAAGGCCACGGCGCCGGCATCATTTCCGGCGAGGCGAGCGCGCGGCGCCACGCCATCGCCGCCTCCTGCCGCGCCAAGGCCGCCATCGTCGGCGCCGACGAGCGCGAATCCGCCGACCGCGCGCTGCTCAATCTCGGCCACACCTTTGGCCATGCGCTGGAAGCCGAATGCGGCTACGGCGACGATCTGCTGCATGGCGAGGCGGTCGCCATCGGCATGGTCATGGCCTTCGACCTGTCGGCGCGGCTGGGTCTGTGCCCGCTCGAAGACGCGGCACGGGTGCAGCGGCATCTGGCCAGCCTCGGCCTGCCGACCTCGCCGGCCTGGATCGACGGCCGCAGCTTCTCCTCCGCCCGCCTGGTCGAGCACATGACGCGCGACAAGAAGGTGAAGGACGGCCGCATCGGCTTCGTGCTGGCGCGTGGCATCGGCCAGGCGTTCACGCCGGCCTATGCCGATCTGGCGGATGTGGCGGCGATGCTGGACGAAGCCATCGCCGCCTAGACGCTTATCGGAATTCTTGGATTTCACCGGTTGATCGGATCACGACCATGATTGTCGAACTCATCGCTCTATTGGCACTGCTGTGCTGCTCGGCCTTTTTCTCGGGCTCCGAGACGGCCATGACGGCTGCGTCGCGCGCGCGCATCTATGCGCTGTCCGGCCAGGGCAACCGCAACGCCTCGCGCGTCGAGCGGATGCAGGAGCAGATGGAGCGGGTCATCGCCACGGTGCTGCTCGGCAACACCTTCGTCAACAATGCGGCGGCCGCGATCACCACGGTCATCTTCGCCAACTATTTCCACGAGGCCGGCGGCGCGCTGCCCCTGATCGCCGCCGTCAGCATCACCGTCGTCATCTTCATCTTCAGCGAAGTGCTGCCCAAGACCTACGCGATCAACAACCCGGAGCGCATGTCGCTGTTCGTGGCGCCGCTGCTCTCGGCTCTGGTGCGGGTCACCTATCCGCTGACCCACGTCACCCAGATCGTCATCAACGGCATCCTCGGCCTGTTCGGCGTCAAGGTCGTGCGCGAGCCGGGCGCGGAGGAGAGCATCGAGGAGCTGCGCGGCGCCATCGACCTGCATTCGGAATCGGCCGAGGAGATCCGCGAGGCCGGCGCCATGCTGCATTCGATCCTCGACCTCGACGAGGTGCCCGTCTCCGACATCATGGTGCATCGCCGCGGCGTCACCACCATCGACGCCGATTTGCCGATCGGCGACCTGGTGCAGCTGGTGCTGGAGAGCCCGCACACCCGCATCCCGCTGTGGCGCGGGGAACCCGACAACATCGTCGGCGTTCTGCATGCCAAGGGCCTGCTGCGGGCTTTGCGCAACAACGAGTGGAAGCTGGAGGGGCTCGATATTATCAGCCTCTGCGCCAAGCCGTGGTTCATCCCCGACAGCACCACGCTGCTGAAGCAGCTGGAGGCCTTCAAGCGCCGGCGCGAGCATTTCGCCATCGTGGTCGACGAATACGGCGCCTTGATGGGCGTGGTGACACTGGAGGACATCATCGAGGAGATCGTCGGCGACATCGCCGACGAGCACGACATGAAAGTCGAGGGCGTGGTGCAGGAAGAGGAAGGCAGCTTCATCATCGACGGCAGCGTGACGCTCCGCGACCTCAACCGCGAATTCGACTGGAACCTGCCGGATGAGGAAGCTTCGACCCTTGCCGGCCTGGTGCTGCACGAGGCGCGGCAGATCCCGCTGCCCGGCCAGGTGTTCAGCTTCTACGGCCTGCGCTTCGAGATCCTGGAGCGCCAGCGCAACCAGATCCGGCGCATCCGGGTGACGCCGCTCGACAAGGGCAAGACGGACGCGGCGGCGAGCGCGGCCAAGTAGCACGCAGGAGAGAACCATGACCGCATCCCGCGAGGCGGCGGCGGATTTCACCCGCGCTGAGCATGGCCGGCCGGCGCTCTCGCCGCCGGTCGAACGCGAAGTGCAGCATTTCCGCGACTTCCAGTTCGCCGGCTATCGCCGCGCCGACGGCCTGTTCGACGTCGAGGGCCGCATGACGGACCGCAAGCCCTACGCCTTCCCCAACGAATGGCGCGGCATCGTGCCGGTCGACGATCCGCTGCACGACATGCGCATCCGCCTGACCCTCGACGAGCATTTCCTGATCCACGACGTCGAGGTGGTGACGACCGCCAGCCCCTACGAGATCTGCGGCGCCATCACGCCCAGCTTCGCCGCGCTCAAGGGCCACCACATCAGCAAAGGCTGGACGCGGCTGCTCAGCGAGAAATTCGGCGGCCATCACGGCTGCGTGCATCATGTCGAGATGCTCCGCGCCATGGCGACCGTCGCCTTCCAGACTCTCTACGGCTGGAAGGAACGCCAGAAGCGCGAGGCCGGCTTGAGCCAGGCCGATGGCCCGCCGGCCGAGGCGCCGGCGCCGGGCAAGAAACCCGGCTTCATCGATTCCTGCCACGCGCTCGCCAGCGACGGCGAGATCGTCAAATCGCACTGGCCGGAGTTCTATCGCGAACGGGAATAATCCACGGCTCTATCCCATTCTCTCGTCATTACCGGGCCGCCGCGCAGCGGCGAGACCCGGTAATCCAAGTTTGCCGGGACGGAAGTTCACTGAAACTTGGATCGCCGGGTCAAGTCCGGCAATGACGATTATTTGTGAGGCTACCCCTGCGGCGCGTTGGCGCTGAGCGCGAGCGCATGCACCTGGCCCGCGAGCTCCTCGGCCAGCACCTGATAGACCGCGCGCTGGCGCTCGACGCGCGACTTGCCGGCGAAGGCCTTGGCGGTGATCTCGACGCGGAAATGCGTCTCGCCGCCTTCGCGCCAGCCGCCATGGCCGCGATGCTGCTCGCTCTCGTCCACGACGCTCAGCGTTTCCGGCTGGAAAGCCATGCGCAATTTGCGTTCGATCCGTTCCGCCATCTGTCCCATGATGCCGCCCATTTCCGGTTCACGCTCAACCCGCCGGCGCGTCCCTGCCTAGCAGGCCGCCGGCCCAGCCCGCAAGTGACGCCTTCACATGCCTTTTGCGCCGGCACCGCCCGCCCATGCCCCCCTCTCCCGCGGCACCGCCTATGCGGTGTTCGTCGGCCTGGTCCTGATCTGGGGCCTCAACTGGCCGATCATGAAAATGGTCGTGCAGCTGATGCCGCCGATCTGGTTCGTGGTGGTACGCCTAGCGCTCGGCGCGCTCTGCCTGTTCGGCTTCCTCGCCGCGACCGGGCGCCTCGCCAAGCCGACCAAGGCGGATTGGCCGGTCATCTGGTCGGTATCGATCATGCAGATGGGCCTGTTCATGATGCTGACCACCATCGGCCTGCAGTTCATCCCGGCCGGGCGCTCGGCCATCCTCGCGTATACCTCGCCGCTCTGGGTGCTGCCGGCGGCGATCCTGCTGTTCGGCGAGAAGCTCACGCGCTGGCGCGCGCTCGGCATGGCGGCCGGCCTCGCCGGCCTCGTCGTGCTGCTCAATCCGGCCAGCATCGACTGGTCGGACCGCCACCAGCTGATCGGCAACGGGCTGCTGCTGATCGGCGCGATGCTGTGGGCGGCGGCGATCCTGCACACGCGGCGGCACCGGTGGCATCTCTCGCCGCTGCAACTGGCGCCGATCCAGATGGCGGTGCTGATCGTGCCGCTCGGCCTCGTCGCCTGGAGCGTCGAGGGCCCGTTCCACGCCGACTGGAACTGGCAGCTGATCTGGATGGTGCTCTATAACGGCCCGCTCGCGACCGCCTTCGCCTTCTGGGCCTCGGTCAGTTTGCAGCGCGCGCTCCCGTCCAGCACGATCTCGCTCTCCTATCTCGCCGTGCCGTCCTGGGGGTTGATCGCCTCGACTTTGTGGCTGGGCGAAGCCCTGCCGCCGAGCCTGATCCTGGGCGGTGTGCTGATTTTCCTGGGCGTGGCGGCGATCGCCCTTGGCGATGCGCGGCGCCGCCAGATCTGAGGGGCTGAAGATCGCCTTTCGCTTGCCAGTGGCAGAGCGGCTTCGCATACTCCCACAATGAACAAGTTCGACACGCGAAAGATGCGCGCCTCGGAGCGGCCGCCGCAATCCTCACCGCAATCTTCGGGCAGCGAGGCGCCGCGCAAGCGCCGCGCGCGCTTCTACGAGCCGGAGCCGCCGCCCCAGCCGACCCATTGCCAGCATCCGGAGTGCAAGGAACCCGGCATCTACCGCGCGCCGAAATCGCGCGATCATCTGAACGAGTACTACTGGTTCTGTCTCGACCACGTCCGCGAATACAACAAGACCTGGGATTATTACGCCGGCATGACCGAGCGCGAGATCGAGCGCCAGGTGCGCAACGACATCGTCGGCGGCCGGCCGACCTGGCCGCTCGGCAAATGGGGCGCGCACGGGCCCCGCGGACGCAGCTACACGGTCAATGCGGATTTCATCCCCGAGGACGTGGCCGAGGCGATCGACGGCGCCAAGCAGGCGCGCCAGAAGCGCCAGCGCGAGGCGCAGCGCCGCAACTCCCGCCTCAGCAAGGAAGAGCAGGCGCTGGCCATCCTCGAGTTGATCCCGCCGGTGACCATGGACGAGATCCGCGCCCGCTACCGCTCCCTGGTGAAGCGCCTGCACCCGGACGCCAATGGCGGCGACAAGGCGGCCGAGGAGCGCCTGAAGGTGGTCAACCAGGCCTATTCCACCCTGAAGACCGCCGCCCTCGGCTGACCCCACGACCGCCCGGCCCGATGATGGGGCCGCGGCGCTGCGGGGTTGAAAACCGCCGGTTTTGCGCCATTTCAATAGGCACAGATTGTATCGGGGCAATTGCCGCGCCTCGCCCGGCGCGCGGACGGCGCGCATTCCTGGCCGGGCGCGGACGGCGCGCATTCCTGGCCGGGCGAGGACAGCGCGCATTCCTGGGTTGTCCCCGCTGCAAATCCCCAATCCGGCTGTGGCCTGGATTGACCTCCCGGAATCGGCTAGAACACCGCTTCACTTTTGCGACAAGGGTTTAAGAGATGGCGAACACGACCGCAGCCCCCGCGGAAAAGACCGCCTTGCCCGACATCACCATTTCGGTGCGGCAGGTCTTCGGGCTCGATTCCGACATGCAGGTGCCGAGCTTCAGCCAGCGCACCGAGCATGTGCCGGACGTCGACGAAAGCTACCGCTTCGACCATGACACCACGATGGCGATCCTGGCGGGCTTTGCCTACAACCGCCGCGTCATGATCCAGGGCTATCACGGCACCGGCAAGTCGACCCATATCGAGCAGGTCGCGGCGCGCCTCAACTGGCCCTGCATCCGCGTCAACCTCGACAGCCACATCAGCCGCATCGATCTGATCGGCAAGGACGCCATCGTGCTGCGCGACGGCAAGCAGGTGACCGAATACCGCGAGGGCCTGCTGCCCTGGGCGCTGCAGCATCCGACCGCGCTGGTCTTCGACGAATACGACGCCGGCCGCCCGGACGTGATGTTCGTGATCCAGCGCGTGCTGGAGGTCGAGGGCAAGCTGACCCTCTTGGACCAGAACCGCGTCATCCGCCCGCATCCGGCCTTCCGCCTGTTCGCCACCTCGAACACGGTCGGCCTCGGCGACACCACCGGCCTCTATCACGGCACGCAGCAGATCAACCAGGGCCAGATGGACCGCTGGAACATCGTCGCCACGCTGAACTACCTGCCGCACGAGGACGAGGTCGGCATCGTGCTATCCAAGTCGCCGACCTATGACAACGAGGCGGGGCGCAAGACCATCCATTCCATGGTCGCCTGCGCCGAGCTGACCCGCGCCGGCTTCATCAACGGCGACATCTCCACCGTCATGAGCCCGCGCACGGTCATCACCTGGGCGGAGAACGCGCGCATCTTCAAGGATGTCGGTTTCGCCTTCCGCGTCTCGTTCCTCAACAAGTGCGACGAGCTGGAGCGGCCGGTGGTGGCGGAATACTTCCAGCGCTGCTTCGGCCTCGATTTGAAGGACAGCGCCGGCAAGGTGCAGCTGGCCTAGGCCGCCGGGAGTCCGATGAGCAACAAACCCGGCAACGCCGTCGAGGAGTTCCGCCGCGCCACGGGTGCGGCGATGCGGGCGATCTCGGACCGGCCGGACCTGCAAGCGAGCTTCGCGCCCGGCCCGGCGGCCTTGCTCGGCACCGAGGCGCGCCTGCCGCTGCCGGCCAAGAACCTGCCGGCGGCCGAGGTCGCGCAGACCCGCGGCGAGGCCGATTCCATCGCGCTGAAGCTGAAGCACCACAATGCCAAGGTGCATGCGCGCGAATGCCCGAAATCGCCGATGGCGCGCGACGTCTTCAACGCTGTCGAGCAGGCGCGCTGCGAAGCGCTCGGCGCCAAGAAGATGGCGGGCGTGAAGCAGAATCTGCGCGCGGCCCTCGAGGAGCAGTGCCGGGTGAAGGGCTATGCCCGCATCAATTCGCGCGAGGATGCCAATCTGCCCGAGGTCTTGCGCCTGATGGTGCGCGAGGCGGTGACCGGCGAGGCGGTGCCCGAGTCAGCCAAGGCCATGGTCAATGCCTGGCGCAGCGACTTCGCCCAGAAAGTGCTGGAGGACATCTCCCACCTCAAGGACAAGCTCGACAGCCAGCGCGCCTTCGCCAAGGCGGTTCGCCGCCTGCTCTCCGACATGGAGCTGGAGCAGACCGAGGAGGAGCTGGAGAGCGAGCGCGACGAAGAGGACAGCGAGGATCAGCAGGACCCGAACAAGCAGCAGCAGCCGCAGCAGAAGAGCGGCAAGCAGCAGCAATCGGAAGCCGATGCACAAATGGACGCGCAGCAGGAGGCCGAATCTGACGCCCAGGAGATGGATTCGGGCGAGCAGGACATGGAGATGCCGGCCCAGGGCGGCGAGGAGCAGCCGGGCAATCCCGGCCGCCGCGACGACGGGCCGATCCAGCGCCGCCGCAACGAGCCGGCCTATAAGAGCTTCACCACGCAATATGACGAGGTCGTGGAGGCGCACGAACTCTGCGACCCCGACGAGCTCACCCGCCTGCGCGCGCTGCTGGACCAGCAGCTGGTCAGCCTGCAGACCGTGGTGGCGAAGCTCGCCAACCGCCTGCAGCGCCGCCTGCTCGCCAAGCAGAACCGCTCCTGGGTCTTCGACCTGGAGGAAGGCCTGCTCGACAGCAAGCGCCTGCCGCGCATCATCGCCAATCCGGAGCTGCCGCTCTCCTACAAGCGCGAGACCGATACCGAATTCCGCGACACGGTGGTGAGCCTGCTCATCGACAATTCCGGCTCCATGCGCGGCCGGCCGATCACCGTCGCCGCGATGACCGGCGACATCCTCGCCCGCACGCTGGAACGCTGCGGCGTGAAGGTGGAGATCCTCGGCTTCACCACGCGGATGTGGAAGGGTGGCCAGTCGCGCGAGGCCTGGATCAATGCGGGCAAGCCTAGCAATCCCGGCCGCCTCAACGATCTGCGCCACATCGTCTACAAGCCGGCCGACGCCCCCTGGCGCCGCGCGCGCAAGAATCTCGGCCTGATGCTGCGCGAGGGTATCCTCAAGGAGAACATCGACGGCGAGGCGCTGCTCTGGGCGCATAACCGTCTGGTCCAGCGCAGCGAGCAGCGCCGGATCCTCATGGTCATCTCCGACGGCGCGCCGGTCGACGATTCCACGCTGTCCGTGAATCCCGGTAACTACCTCGAGCAGCATCTGCGCGAGGTGATCGACTGGATCGAGACGCGCTCCAACATCGAGCTGCTCGCCATCGGCATCGGCCACGACGTGACCCGCTACTACCGCCGCGCCGTCACCATCGTCGACGCCGAGCAGCTCGGCGGCACCGTGCTGGAACAGCTCGCCGCCCTGTTCGAGGAAGATTCCGGCCCGCGTGGCCGGCAAGCGGCGCGCAAATGGGTCGCGGCGCATTAGATTTCAGCGGCGCGGACGGTCGCTGCGCCTCATAGCGGGGAGATGATGATGGCCCGGATGTTCAGCATTGCGTCGCTCA
>JAEUKU010000064.1 GCA_016794075.1 Rhodospirillaceae bacterium | reverse complement strand
AGCGCCTGGAAGCCGCCGCCCTGCAGGAGCAGGCGCGCCAGGAGAGCGCGAAGCTGGACGAGACCCGGCGCGAGGCGGCCCGGCTGATCGAGGAGGCGCGACGCGAAGCCGCTCGGCTGGACGCGGCGCGGCGCGAGAAGGTCGAGCTCGACGCGGCGCTGCAGGAGCGGGCGCGCCAGGCCGAAGCGGCGCGACAGGAGGCGCTGCAGCGCGAGACCGAGGCTGCCCGGGCCGCCGCGGCCGAGATCGCCGCGCGCGAGAAGATCGCGGCCGAGCTGCAGGCGGCACAGCGCATGGCGGCGCAGCAGGAGGCTGAGCACGCGGCGGCGCAGCGCGCCCTGGGCCGCGCCGCAGAGGATGAAGCCGAGCTGGAGCGCCGTACCGCGTTGCGGCGCGAGAACGAGCGGCTGGAAGCAGCGGCCCGCGAGGAGGCGGCGCGGCTGGACGCGGCGCGCCAGGAGAAGGCGCGGCTCGAAGCCGAGATGAAGCAGGAGGCGGCGCGGCTGGAGGCGCTGCGCCAGGAAGCGGCGCAGGAGGCCGCCCAGGCGGAAGCCGCCCGCCGCGTCCGCGAGCAGGAGGAGGCGGAAGCGGCGAAGCACCGCCCCGCCGCCAAGGGCAGGGCCGAGCCGGCGCCGAAAACCGCCGCCGACATCATCGAACGCGTCGTGCGCGACAAACAGAAGGGCAAGGATGGCGATGCCAAGCCCGCGGCCGCCGCGGCCAATGCGCAGATTCCCCATAACCCGGCCGCCGACATCATCGAGCGCATCATCCGCAACAAGATGAAGCGCTGAGCGGCCTCAGCCCGCCTTGCGCGCCAGCCGCGCGTCCTGCCAATCGAACCAGCGCATGGCGAGCGGCACGAACCAGGGATTGCCACTGTAGCCGGGGAAGGTCGGAAAGGGCGTGGTGCCGAACACGGTGTCGCCCTCCGCCTTGCCGCTGATCTTCTGCGCCAGCTTGTGGCCGAGATAGGAGCCCATCGGCACGCCGGCGAAGTTGTAGCCGAGCGCATGCCAGACGCCGTGCTGCCGGCCGATATGCGGCAGGAAGTCGAAGGTGCCGGCGCATTGGCCGCTCCACGCCCGGCTCAGCTTCACCCCCGCGAGGTCGGGCAGGATGCCGGCCAGCATCGCTTGCAGGTCGCGGCCCCTGGCCTGGAGGTCCGGCTGCGGCCCGCCGGTCAGCCCGCCGAACAGGATCTTGCGTGCGTCGGGGGCCGGGCGGATGAAGTTGATGTTGACGTGGCTGTCAATCACCGTGCGGCGGTTGGGGATGAGCCGCGCCACCAGCTCCGCCGGCAGCTCCTCGGTCGCCGCCATGAAGCCATGGAAGGGGATGACGCGCCGCGCCAGCCATTCGGCAAAACGCGGCGTATAGCCGTTGGTCGCCATCACCAGGTCGCGCGCGATGAGCGGCCCGGCCGAGGTCGTGAGCGCGAAACCGTCGCTATCCGGCTTGGCGCCGCCGAAGGCCGTTCCGGTGTGGACCGTCACACCCGCCGCGGCGACGGCGCGCAGCAGGCCGGCATGATAGAGCGCCGGATGGAGCGCGCCGAGATCGGGAATGACCGCGCCGCCGACATAGGCCTCGCTGGCCAGCTCCCTCTGCAGATCGTTGCGCGAAACCGCGTGATAGAGGAAGCCGAGCCGGCGCTGCATCACCTCCAGCTCGCGCAGCAGCTCGCTCTGATGCGCCAGCGAATTGGCGCCGATGAAGCGGCCGCAGGCTTCGATATGGCAATCGATGCCGAGCTCGGCCACCAGGGCGAAGACGAATTGCCGCGCCTCGTCCAGCTCGCGATAGACGCGGGTGGCGAATTCCGCGCCGTGATGCGCCTCGAGCCAGGAGAAGGAGCGCTTGAGGGTGCGGCCGAGATAGCCGGCATTGCGCCGCGAGGCGCCCGAGCCGGCCTCGTTCGCCTCGAGCACCGCCACGCTGCGGCCGGCGCGCGCCAGGTGCAGGGCGGCGACGAGGCCGGTATAGCCCGAGCCGATGATGGCGACGTCGACCTTCTCCGGCAGCGCCGCCTGACGCGTGTGATGCGGCCGCGCCGCGTCCCACCAATGCGGCTCGGCCTTGAAATCGGCGGTGAAGAGCGCTTCGGTCACGCGCCGGACTTCTCGGCCAGCTTCTTCAGGAACTTCGCCTCGTCGATCAGGAAGCGGTCGTGGTAGCCGCTGCCGATCGGGTCGCGCTCGTCGCGGCAGGCGACCTTGAAGCGCAGCTTGCGGCCGTCGAACGCGACGAGCTCCACCTCGGCGGTGGCCCGCATGCCGACCGGGGTGGCCGCGTCATGGGTCAGCTCGACCCTGGTGCCGACGCTGCGCTGGCCGGGCTGCAGATAGGGGGCGAGGGCCCGGAGGCAAGTCCATTCGACGAAGGCCACCAGATAGGCGGTGGCGAAGACCGGCGGCATCTCGGCGAAGCCTGGAAAGCGGTCGGCCATCTCCGGCACGGCGAGGCCGGCGGGAATCGTGATGGTCTCGCTGTGCTTCAGGCCGACATGAAGCGTGGGGGCCATGCGCGCCGCCTGTCCGGTTTCGATGCCGGCGAGGAGCCTGCCTTACCGGGGGCGGCGCTGGCAAGGGCGGTGAAGATCAGGCTATCCGTGCGCCGGCGCTACAGCCGGGCCAGCGCCCGTTGCACCGCCTTCAGCCGCGCCTCGTCGCGCTGGTAAAAGACCCATTGCTTGATGCGCCGGCCGCGGATGAGCCCCGCTTGCGTCAACACCTTCAGATGCTCGCTGGCAGTCGGCTGGCTCACCTTCAGCTTGCTGGCGATGAGCCGGCCGCAGACGCCGTCCTTGACCAGGTCGCCATCCACCTGGCGCGGGAAATGCGCCCGCGGGTCCTTGAGCCAGAGCAGGATCTGCGCCCGCTTGTCGTTGGCGAGCGCGCGCAGCGCCGCGAGCGTGTCCTCTTCCAAAGGCATATTGCCAATTTGCTAATTACCCAACTAATGTCAAGCCGGATCGCAAGGGAGTGACAGGCGGCATGAGCATGACCGAACCCGGCAACATCACCCGCGCCCGCATCGTGGCGACGGAGCGGCTGATCGCGCCGCACATCCGCTACACCCCGGTGATCGAGATCGCACCGGAGGATTTCGGCCTGGATTTCGGCCGCGGCAAGGACGCCCCGCCGCTCACCTTCAAGCTGGAATTGCTGCAGCATGCCGGCTCGTTCAAGGCGCGCGGCGCCTTCGCCAACCTGCTGCTGCGCGAGGTGCCGGCGGCGGGCGTGGCGGCGGCCTCGGGCGGCAATCATGGCGCCGCGGTCGCCTATGCGGCGATGAAGCTCGGCGTGAAGGCGAAGATCTTCGTGCCCAAGGTCGCCTCGCCGGCCAAGATCGCGCAGATCCGCTCCTATGGCGCCGCGCTGGTGATCGAGGGCGAGCGCTATGCCGAGGCGCTCAGCCTGAGCGAGGCCTATGTGGCGGAAAGCGGCGCCCTTGCCGTACATGCCTTCGACCAGCCGGAGACACTGCTTGGCCAGGGCACCTTGGCCAAGGAATTCCTGGAACAGGCGCCAAAGGTCGACACCCTTCTGGTAGCGGTGGGCGGCGGCGGCCTGATCGGCGGCATGGCCGCCTGGGTCGCCGGCGAGGCGAAGATCGTCGGGATCGAGCCGGAGGCGGCGCCGACCCTGCACCGCGCCTTCGCCGCCGGCCATCCGGTCGAGGCGCCGGCCGGCGGCATCGCCGCGGATTCGCTGGCGCCGCGCCAGGTGGGCGCGCTGATGTTCCCGATCGCGCGCCAATACGTGGCCGAGGTGGTGCTGGTGCCCGACGAGGCCATCCGCCAGGCGCAGAAGGATTTGTGGCGGGTGATGCGCCAGGTGGCGGAGCCGGGCGGCGCCGCGGCGCTCTCCGCCCTGCTCTGCGGCGCCTACAAGCCGGCGCCGGGCGAGCGCGTCGGCGTGCTGCTCTGCGGTGGCAACACCACGGCGGTGGATTTCGACCGCTGAGCCTCAGCCGCGCAGCAGGGCCAGCAGCCGCGCGATCTCCACGTCGCTCAGCTCGTCGATGCGGGCGGCGAGCGCGTTGGCAAGCTCGGTCGCTTCGGGGCTCAGGCCGCCGGTATCGATCACCACGCGCGGGTCGGAGAGCTCGGCCAGGGTCTTCAGCTCGTCGACCTGGTCCCAGGCCAGGTTGAAATAGGCCGCCACCTGCTGCACCAGCCCGGCCGAAGGCTTGCCGCGCCGCCCGTGCTCCAGCGCCGAGAGATAGGCGGAGCTGACCTTCAGCGCCTTGGCCAGGTCCTTCAGCTGGCACGGCTTGGCCGCGCGCAGCTGCCGCAGCTTGCGGCCGAAGGGGGTCACGGGGCGCGTCCTGACGCGGCTTCGGCCATCCTCATTCCCGCACCCGCTTCAGCAGTACATACAGCGCCCCCTCGCCGCCATGCTGGGGCTCGGCGTAATCGAAGGCGAGGACGAGCGAACGGAAGCCGGGCTCGTTCAGCCAGCGCGGCACCGCCTGGCGCAGGATGCCGACTTTGGACGTGGTCATGCCCTTGCCGGTGACGACGAGGACGCAGCGCTTGCCATGGTCGCGGGCGCGGCGCAGGAAGCTCAGCAGGTCGTCATGCGCCGCCTGCTGGGTGCGGCCATGGAGGTCGATCTTGCCCTCGATCTCCAGCTTGCCCTTGCGGAAGCGTTCGGCCTGGCGCCGGTCGATGCCGTGGCTGAGGCCATGGGTCAGGTGATGCGGGCGGTTGGAGGGCGGTGCGGGCGGCTTGGCCGGCGACGGGGGCGCGGCCTTGGCCTTCTTCACCTTGCCGGGCGGCGCCGGGGCGGTGGTGGCGACGATGCCGATTGGCTGCGGCTTCGGTCTTGACCGTTTCATCGGCCGCACGCCCTTGGCGACGTGCCGCCACAGCTCCAGCTCCTCGGGCGAGGGCTTACGTCTGCTCATCGAGCAGGATGATGTGCAGGCGCTTCGGCCCATGCGCGCCCATCAGGATGGTCTGCTCGATATCGCCGCTGCGCGACGGGCCGGTGACGAGGTTGAGTGTGCGCGGCATCTCCGCGCCGTATTGTGCTTTCAACTTCGCCCACAGGTCCTCGTAGGAGCCGGAGAGGTCCTTGGCATCGAGCACCACGATGTGGTTCTCGGGCAGGAAATTGAGCAGGGTCGGCGATGGCGCGCCGGAGGTCAGCGCCAGCGTGCCGGTCTCCGCTACGGCGGAGAAGGCGCCGGTGACGGACACGGGATGCGAGCCGTCGGTGCCGCCGCTCGAGACCTCGAGCAGCGGTTGCGATGTCCAGTCGAGCCCGGTCAGGCGCGGATCGGGCGCGACGCGGATCTGCGCCGGCAGATTGTGGTTCTTGAGATAGGCGGCAATCAGCGCCGGGATCTCCGCGCGCGCGGTCGCCACGTCGGTGGTCGCCGCCGCCTGGCTCGCCATGCGCAGGAACAGCGCGCGCTGCCCGGCCGGCGGCAGCTTGGCGCGCTGCGGTTCGGGACCGGAGCCGGGATAGGCTTCGGCTTGGCGCCCGCCGGCCGCCAGGTTGTTCCGGATGGCACCGAGGATGCGGTCGCGGGCGGAGGTCATTCTTGACCCTCTCTCTTTTCGTCATTACCGGGCCGACACGCAGTGTCGCGACCCGGTGATCCAAGTCCGTCTGACCAGGACCATATCCGCGAAACTTGGATTGCCGGGTCAAGCCCGGCAATGACAAATGAAAGGCGGCATGGCGCCGGGCTCACTTCCGGCTCCGGTACTGCGCCATGAACGTCCTGCCCTGCGGCGCCGGCAGATCGCGGTGCTTGGTCCAGGCGCTGGCGAAAGGCAGCGTGGCGAAGCGGCCGCGTCTGCCGGCGAGCAGTCGTAACACCCGCGCGCCGACCCCGGTCGCCAGGCGATAAAGCGCCGGCCGCGTCGCCAGCGCCGCCCACAGCGCCAGGGCCCAGCGCGCGCACGTACCGGTGAGTCGGCGTTCGAAGGCCTCCTCCCGCCAGTGGCGGAGCATCTTCGGGATCGGGATGCGCACCGGGCACACGCTCTCGCAGCGGCCGCACAGGCTCGATGCTTCCGGCAACGGCGTCGCGTTCTCGATGCCGATCAAGGCTGGCGTGGTGATGGCGCCGATCGGCCCGGCATAGACCCAGCCATAGGCGTGGCCGCCCACCGCATGATAGATCGGGCAATGGTTGAGGCAGGCGCCGCAGCGGATGCAGCGCAGCATCTCCTCGAATTCGGTGCCGAGCAGCTTGCTGCGACCGTTGTCGAGCAGCACCACATGGAACTCGTCCGGTCCGTCGAGATCGCCCGGGCGGCGCGGGCCGGTGGAGAAGGTGGTATAGGCCGACATTTCCTGCCCGGTCGCCGAGCGCGCCAGCACGCGCAGCAGCAATCCGGCGTCCTTGATCGAGGGCACGATCTTCTCGATGCCCGCCAGCACGATGTGGATGCGCGGCAGCGTCTGGGTCAGGTCGCCATTGCCTTCGTTGGTGACGATGGTGGTGGTGCCGGAATCGGCAATCAGGAAATTGGCACCGGTGATGCCGACATCGGCGACGATGAAGCGGCCGCGCAGGCGATGCCGCGCCTCGTTCAGCAGCGTCTCCGGCTCCTCCAGGTTGCGCGCGGGGTCGAGCTCGGTGTGGACCTTGCGGAAGGTCTCCTCGACCTGCGCCTTGGTCAGATGCACGGCCGGCGCGATGACATGGCTCGGCGTCTCGCCGCGCAGCTGGATGATGTATTCGCCGAGATCGGTCTCGATCGGCTCGATGCCGTTGGCGGCGAGATGATCGTTGATGCCGATCTCCTCGCCCACCATGGTCTTGCCCTTGGTGACGGTCCGCGCATTGGCGCGGCGGCAGATCTCGAGGATGGTCTGGCGCGCCTCGGCGGGGGTCTGCGCCCAGTGCACCTGGCCGCCGTGGCGGGCGACGTTCTCTTCGAACTGCACCAGATATTGATCGAGGCGGCTCAGCACATGGTTCTTCAGATCGCGCGCGGCGTCGCGCAGCGCTTCGAATTCCGGCAGCGCGTTGATCGCGTCCTGGCGCTTGTCGATGAACTTTGTGCGCACATGCACCAGCGCCTGCTGCAGGTTCGGGTCGACCAGCGCCCTGGCGACGTTGTCCTTGAAGAGGTGTGAGGTGGATTGCATGCGCTAGGCCTCGCCGAAGCCCCCTCCCCCGGAACGGGGGAGGGCGGGGGTGGGGGCAGCGAGCGATGATTGGTGGGCAGCAAGGCGCGGCTGCCCCCTCCCTGGCCCTCCCCCGTTCCGGGGGAGGGGAATGCAAAGCGCATCCATCATCACCCCTCCTCGCCGATCGCGGGCGTGTCGGTCATGCCGGCCAGCACTTCGGCGACGTGGCGCGCTTGTACCTGGCTGCCTTCGCGCTTCAACTTGCCGGCGATGTTGAGCAGGCAGCCCATGTCGGCGGCGAGCACGGTGGCCGCGCCGGTGGCGGCGATGTTGGCGACCTTGTCCTCGACCATCTTGTTGGAGATGTCGGGGAACTTGACGCAGAAGGTGCCGCCGAAGCCGCAGCACGGCTCGCCGTTCGGCAGCTCGGCGAGTGCGAGGCCGTCGACCTTGGCGAGCAGCGCGCGCGGCTGGCCCTTCACCTTGAGCTCGCGCAAGGACGAGCAGGAATCGTGATAGGTGACCTTGCCGTCGAAGCGCGCGGCGATGGCGTCCCAGTTCAGCACGTCGCGCAGGAACTGGGTCAGCTCATAGGTCTTGGCCGCCAGCGCATTGGCGCGCAAAGCCCAGGCCGGGTCGTCCGCCAGGAGTTCCGGATAATGGGTTTTGATCATGCCGCCGCAGGAGCCCGACGGCGCCACGACGTAATCGAAGCCGTCAAAGGCGGCGATCACCTGGCGGGCGAGCTTCTGGGCGCTGGCCTTGTCGCCGGAATTGTAGCCCGGCTGGCCGCAGCAGGTCTGCGCCTCCGGCACCGCGACCGCGCAGCCGGCCTGCTCCAGCAGGCGGATGGCGGCGAAGCCGATCACGGGGCGATAGAGATCGACCAGGCAGGTGACGAAGAGCCCGACGCGCATCTTCAGGACCCGGCCTGCTGCGCCAGCCAGCGCTGGCCGACCTGGCGCGGGACGATCACCCAATACACACCCGATTGCTTCATCTCGCCCGCCAACAGCTCCGCCTCTTCGCCGGCGCCCCAGAACAGGTCGATGCGCCCCGGCCCCTTGATCGCGCCGCCCTTGTCCTGCGCCACCACCAGGCGCTGCAGGGCGCCGCCGGTATCGGGCCGCGTCGTATTCAACCACAGCGGCAACCCCAAGGAAACGAAGTCCGGATCGATGGCGACGGAGCGGCCCGGCACCAGCGGCACGTTCAGTGCGCCGATCGGCCCGGATTCGGCCGAGGGTCCGAGCTCGCGGAAGAAGACGTAGCGCGGGTTCTTGTGCAGCCAATCCATCACTTCGTCCGGATGGGCGGCGAGATAGGCGCGGATGGTCTGCAGGGTGACCTCCTCCTTGGTCATGATTCCGGCATCGACCATGGCGCGGCCGATCGAGACATAGCCGCGCTCATTGGTGCCGGCGAAGCCGACGCGGACGATCGTGTCGTCCGGCAGGCGCACGCGCCCGGAGCCCTGCACCTGGAGGAAGAACGCGTCAACCGGGTCGCTGACCCAGAGCAGCTCCAGCCCCCGCCCGGCCAGTGCGCCGGCATCGATTTCGGCACGGTCGAAGCGCGTCGGCGTGGCCGGTAGGCGGTAGAGCGGATAGGCATGCTGGGCGTCCTTGACGCGGCTGCCGTCCAGGATCGGCTCGTAATAGCCGGTGACCAGCGCCTCCGTGGCCCCGCCGGGATCGAGGGCGACGAAATTGGCTTCGAGCACATCCCGCAAGGCGGCGTGGTGGTCGGTGACGAACGCGGCCTTCAGCGAATCGATGGCCGCGCAAGCCGCGCGCCATTCGGTGGGCGCTCCGCCCAGCGCTGCCGGCCGCTCGGCCGACAGCGTGGCGATGACGCCGCAGCTGGCGCTCAAGGCCGGAAAGGCATCGAACGCCGCGTCGTCGCTCCAGCCCGGCAGCTGCGCGAGCTGCCGCAGCGCCGGCGACGGCGTGGTCGAAAAGCAGGCGGCGAGGACGAGCGGCAGGAGGGCCACGGCAACGAGAATCCTGGCTCTGCGCGCGCGATCTAGACGGCGAATCAGCGTGGGTAAGGCCATGGCGCAAGGCATGCCATGCGTCGCGGCCGATTGCCAGCCTCTATGGACCAGCCTCTCTGGAAAGTGCCCTATTGCGGGCTTTCGGTGGCGATGAGGATCCAGTTGGGGTCGCGCGACTTGACCGCGCGCTGGAAGGTCCAGATGTCGGCGATGTTGGCGACCTCGTTGGGATCGCCTTCGATGATGCGGCCTTCGCTGTCCTTGGTGACGCTGATCTGCTGCGAGACGAACTTCACCGTCACGCGCGCCTCGCCGCTCTTGTCGGCGGTCTTGTCCAGCGCGGCGCCGACGATGTCGGCGGAGAGGATGCCGACCAGGGTGGTTTCCAGCCGCTGATTGTTGCGGTTGCGCTCCTCGATCGCGCCGTTGAAATTGGCGAAGACCTGGTCGCTCAAGAGCGGCCGCAGCGCCTTGGCATCGCCCTGGGCGAAGGCGTTCAGGATCATCTCGAAGGCGATGCGGGCCCCGCCGACGAAATCGACCGGGTCGAACTTGGCATCGGCGGCGCGGATCTCGTCCAGGCCGCGTCGGATGTCGCCGCCGAGGCCGGCGATGGCGGCCTCGATCTTGCGCCGTTCGCGGTCGCCGCGGTCGGGCGCGCGCTCGGGCACCGGGCGCGTGGGCTCGGGCAGGCGGCGCACGTTGCTCTCCGGCTCCGCCGCGCCGGTCGGCGCCTCGGACTGGCCGAAGGGGTCGAAGCGCTTCTCATGCCCGGTACGGCGGCCGAGGACGCTGTACAGCTTCCAGCCGAGAAAAGCGGCCACGACGGCGAAGAAGAGGATTTCGAGCACGATCACTGACCCGCGAGACCTTGTTTCAGGAGGCCGTCAACAGCGTCAGCCGGCCTGCGCGCCGACCGGACTGCAACCCGCCACCGGCTTTCGCGGTTGCGGTGACGCCCGCTCCCCCCTAGATAGGCGTTAGCGGCCCCTCGAGCAAGCCTCGCGGCGGCCTAGGTCGGGCTGCGGCGGCGGATAGGCGGGTAACAATGATGCGATGGATCGGCCTGCTCGCGATCGCGCTCCCGTTCCTGGAAATCGCGGGCTTTGTGTGGATCGGCGGCCGGCTCGGCCTGCCCTTGACCCTGCTCTGGGTGCTGGCGGCGATGGTCGGCGGCCTGCTGCTGCTGCGCCGCACCGGGCTGCAGGCGGTCAGCCGGCTGCGTGCGGCGATGGAGGCGGGCACCGAGCCCGGCCATTCCATGCTGGACGCCGCCTGTTTCGCCGCCGCCGCCATGCTGCTGATCGTTCCAGGCTTCTTTTCCGACGCCCTGGCGCTGATCCTGGTGCTGCCGGTCACCCGGCACTGGCTGCTCCGCCGCACGGCCAGCCATTTCGAAAGCCGGGTCTACAGGCGCTCCGGTGTGATCCATGGCGAATTCACCGTGGTATCGGATACCGAGCGGGGCGCCGATGACAACGAGGCGCCGCACCGCATCGGGCCGCGCCGCGACCGCCCGGTCATCGATGTCGACTGAACTCCAAACCACCAGCCTGCCATGCTCCTGATCCGTCACGGCCAATCCGAATTCAACGTGCACTACAACCGCACCGGCCGCGATCCCGGCATTCCCGACCCGCAGCTGACGGCGGAGGGCCGCGCCCAGGTGCGCCGCGCGGCGCTGGCGCTGCAGCGCGCGGAGCGGCCGGTCCGGCGGCTGCTGACCAGCCCCTATACCCGCGCCCTGCAGACCGCGGAGATCATCGCGGGTATCCTCAAGCTGCCGGTCGATGTCGAGCCGCTGGTGCGCGAGCATGCCAAGTTCCACTGCGACATCGGTACCCAGCGCTCGCTTCTCTGCGAAGCCTGGCCGGCCTTGAACTTCGAGCAGATCGAGGAAACCTGGTGGCCGGCCCTGGACGAGACCGAGCAGCAGGTCCTGCAGCGCGCCCATGCGTTCCGGACCCGCGCCGCCGCTTGGGCGGACTGGCCGGAACTCGCGGTGGTGAGCCACTGGGGCTTCCTGCTGCGCCTCACCGGCAAGTCGCTGCAAAATGCCGAGACGGCGGAGTTCGACCCGACGCGATGATCAGGGATCAGGGATCAGGGATCAGATCTGATTCCTGACCTCTAATTCCTGATTTCTGGCTACGGCACCGGGATGGTGTAGACCTTGTGCAGTTCCTCGATCTCCTTCACCAGCTCGGGCGGCAGGGTCAGATCGATGCTGGCGATGTTGCTTTTCAGCTGATCCAGGCTGGTAGCGCCGATAATGGTCGCGGTGACGAAATCGCGGCTGTTGACCCAGGCCAAGGCCATCTGCGCCGGGTCGAGGCCGTATTTGCGGGCCAGCGCCACATGAGCGGCGATCGCCTCCTGCGCCCGCGGGGTCATATAGCGCGAGAAGTTCGGGAACAGCGTCATGCGCGCCCCCGCCGGGCGGGCGCCATCCAGGTATTTGCCGGTGAGCGAGCCCATGGCCAGCGGCGAGAAGGCGAGCAGCCCGCATTGCTCGCGGATCGCCACCTCGGCCAGGCCCACCTCGAAGCCGCGGTTCAGCAGGTGGTAGCAGTTCTGGATCGAGGCGACGCGCGGCCCCAGCCCCTGCTCGGCCAGATGCAGCCAGCGCATGAGGCCCCAGGCGGTCTCGTTGGAAAGGCCGATATGGCGGATCTTGCCGGCCCGCACCGCCTCGCCCAGCACGTCCAGCACTTCCGCGAAGGGGGTGAAGGTCTCGTTCGGGCGATGGCTGTAATAGAGCCGGCCGAAGATGTTCACGCTGCGCTCCGGCCAGTGCAGCTGGTAGAGGTCGATATAGTCGGTGCCGAGGCGTCGCAGGCTGCCGTCGATGGCGGCCTGCAGGTTGGCGCGGGTGAAGCGGCCCTTGCCGTCGCGGATGGTCTTGAACCGGCTGTCCGGGCCGAGGATCTTGCTGGCGAGGATCACCTGGCCGCGCTTGCCGGTCTTGCGGAACCAGCTGCCGATGATCCGCTCGGTCTCGCCGAAGCGCGCTTCCTCGGGCGGCACCGGATACATCTCCGCCGTGTCCCAGAACGTCACGCCCCGGTCCAAGGCGACATCCATCTGCGCGTGACCCTCGGCCTCGCTGTTCTGCCGGCCCCAGGTCATGGTGCCGAGACAGATCTCGCTGACCTCCAGGTCGGTCTTGCCCAGGCGCCGGTACTGCATTGAAATTCCTGAATTAACCGAAGGTGACGTGGATTTTTGGCGGGTGGCGGTGACCCTGGTCACAGCGTTACTGCCCGCGGATCGCCATGTTTAGCACATCAAAAGGCCGGATCGGTCGCGCCGAATGCAGCGGCCGGAATGGACCCAAGGGGAACGACCATGAGCTTCACCATCTCGCCCACCAGGCTGCTGACCATCGGCGCGATCCTGCTGCTGCTGGTGCTTGGCGTCGGCGGTGCCGTGGCCGAGCGGCTGGAGCAGCGCGCTTCCGCCGACCGCCTGTATTTCGGCGCGCTCTCCTTCGACGCGACGCACGTTGCCGCGCAACAGGCGTGAGCGGAAAGCGCGTCGCCTCACATCGGCGCCTATAGGTCGGCCTGTTTCTCTGCTGCCAGGCCGCCGCTGTTAACGAGTATGAAAACAACTGCGCGCATGATTGGCCTCAGTCACGCGTTGCAGTCCGGGTAAGAGCACATCGCCATGAACCAGACCCTGAAAAGACCGATCACCCTCATCTCCGCCGTCGTCATCGCCGCGCTCACCATCGGCGTCGCCGTCGCCGAGCGGATGGAGCTGCGCGCCTCGGAAGACCGCTTCTCGATGGGCGACGCGCACCTGCCGATCAGCGTCGACTGATCGCGCGTTCCGGCGGCGCCCGGTTCGGGGCGCGCGGCCTTTAGCTAAAATTTGAGCGATTTCGCCGGCGCCGTTTCCGTCGGCGCTCTATGCCGGCTCGAGGAACAGTGCCAGCACGCCGGTATGGCCGTAGAGGCGGCGGTGGCTGATCTCGCCATTGGCGAAGAAGCCGGCCAGCGGCACGTCGCCGATGACGTCGCGGACGATCTCCAGCTCCACCCCCGCCTCGCCGAACAGGTTGTGGCCGCGCGACAGGCAGGAGAAATAGAGCCCGCCCTGGATCGGTCGCGATACGCGCTTCTTCAGCTTCTTCAGCATCTGCACCAGGTCGTCCTTCGCCGTGGTGCGGTCGCGCTTGGTGAACATGATGCCGTCGCCGGACTCGATCTGGTCGCCGATGGCGATCCAGCCCTTGTTGGGGTCGATGCCCATCAGGTTACGCACCAGATAGTCGCCGGTATCGGAACCGCCCACAGGCAAAGCGGCGTAGATGAAATTGGCGCAGCGCTCCAGGTTGCGCGCCAGCATCTCGCCGATCTCCTCCTTGAAGACGTCGAGCGCCGGGCGGCCGTCGATCTCCATCACCACGTTCTTCTGCGCCGTGGTGGCGATATGCGCCGGGCCGATCGGGGAACAGCCCTGGCTCAGGCCTGCGACCATGTTGATCTTGCTGCTCATCCAGGCGCCCGAGGCGCCGCCTTCGCTGACCTCCCCGGCGATCTGCACCATCGGCCCGCGCGAGGAGGCGAGCCCGCCGACCAGATAGGCGCCGCTGGCCTCGGCCAGGCGGTCCAGCATCATCGGCAGGCGTTGGGCGCGGGGATCGGCATGGACCACGGCGACATTGGGGCGCTGGGCCTCGAACCACTCGCTGCCGGCGCCGGCGGCATCGTCGCCGCGGCCGGGGAAGACGCGGAAGGAATCGCCCGGCAGATCGGCGATCAGCGTGCTCACCGCCGGCTGATCGAAGTATTCGCCGGCGCCGCGCGTCGAACTGCCGAGGATGGCCATGCCGGTGGCGCCGATCCAGTTCTGCACGCCGGTCGCGTCGCGCAGCCGGTCAAGGATGCCCGAGGCGTGATCCGCTATGACGTCGGTCAAGTATAGAAAGCCGAGCGGATCGGTGCCGGGAAGCGGCGCGGGCGAGCGGCTCAGCTCGGCGAGGCAGGCCTCGACCGCCTGGCGCCAATCCTCGCCCGCGGCATGGGCTGCGCGGAACCGGGTCACGAGGCGCTCTTGGCCTGGACGCGGTCCATCGCCTCGGTCACCAAAGGGAGAAGATTTCGCACCATGATCGCCACGCCTTCGCCGTTGGGATGCAAACCATCCGCCTGATTGAGGGCGGGATCCTGCGCCACATCCTGCAACAGGAAGGGCAGGAAAAGAAGATCATGCGCCTGGGCGAGTTCAGGATAAAGCGTGTCAAATGCGCGCTTGTACTCTGTGCCCAGATTGGGCGGCGCCAGCATGCCGGCCAGCACGATCTCCACCCCCGCGGCCTGCGCCTTGGTTATGACGGCCTCCAGGTTGGATCTGGTGCTGGCGGGGTCGATGCCGCGCAACATGTCGTTGCCGCCCAGCGCCAGGATCATGACCTTCGGCTGGTCGGCGAGCGCCCAATCGATGCGCGAGACGCCCCCGGCCGTGGTATCGCCGGAGACGCCGCCATTGATCACGGCCGCCTCGCGCCCCATCTTGGCAAGGGCCTGGCTCAATTGCGCGGTCAGGGTCTCGGCTTCGGGCAAGCCGTATCCAGCGGTCAGCGAATCGCCGAAGGCGAGAATCTTGACCGGTTCCGCCGCGGCGGGATTGTGCGAGAGGGCGGCGAGCAGCAGAGCAAGGCCCAGAAGGCGGGCGATGGACACGCGGTAGAGCGCGGCACAGGTCGAAGGGACGTTGAGCTTGAACGACAGCAACATTGAGCGTGATATCCGCGTTCCGGGGACGGAGAAGAACGATTCGCAGCCCGCCATTCAGCTTGAAGGCGTGCATCTGACACTGGCGAGCGAAGCCGGCCGCGTCAACATCCTGCAGGACATCGGTCTTCACATTGCTGCGGGCGAGACCGTGAGCCTGGTCGGGCCCTCGGGCTCGGGCAAGACCTCTCTCCTGCTGCTGATCGCCGGGCTGGAGCAGGCGACGCGCGGCCGCATCGCCATCGCCGGGCGCGACATCACGCGGTTGCCGGAAGACGAGCTGGCGCTGCTGCGCCGCGACCGTGTCGGCATCGTGTTCCAGAATTTCCACCTGATCCCGACCATGACCGCGCTGGAGAACGTCGCCATTCCGCTGGAGCTGGCCGGCGCCGCCGATGCCTTCGCGCGCGCCGAGGCGGCGCTGCAATCCGTCGGCCTGTCGCATCGGCTCGGCCACTACCCGTCGCAATTGTCCGGCGGCGAGCAGCAGCGCGTCGCGCTGGCGCGCGCCCTGGCGCCGCGCCCGCAGGTGCTGCTGGCCGACGAGCCGACCGGCAATCTCGATCACGAGACCGGCGCCCGCATCATCGAGCTGTTGTTCGCGCAAGCCCACGCGATCGACGCGACGCTGCTGCTGATCACCCACGACCCGGCGCTCGCCGCGCGCTGCCGCCGGCAATTGCACATGGCCGACGGGAGACTCGTCAGCGACAGTGCGGGGGTGGCGGGGTGAGGGGCGGCGAAGTGACAATGATGCGCGCTCATAGGCGCATACTCGCTGAACTCCTTCCCCCCTTGCGGGGGAAGGTAGGGAAGGGGGGTGATGCAGCGCCGGGTGTATCCTCGGGAGTTCATCGCTTGCTATCGCCTCCGGCGATGCGCACGCGCAGCGTGCGACCCCCCTTCCGGCTACGACTAGGCTCACTCCGTTCGCCAAGTCTCCGCTGCCTTCCCCCGCCCCGTCGGCGGATGCCGACATTCGTCGGCGTGGGGGGGGAAGGGAAGTATTAGTTGGGACAAGGTGCCATGACCCTCCCCATCTCCCTCCGCATCGCCTGGCGCGAACTCCGTGCCGGCACGCGCG
>JAEUKU010000453.1 GCA_016794075.1 Rhodospirillaceae bacterium | reverse complement strand
CTCGAAGCCGCCCCAGGTCAGCACGTATCGGCTGGCAAACTGCTCCTTCTTGTGCGGGTTCGCTTCCCCGTAGGTGAGGCCGCCATTGTCCAGCCCATGCTGCAGGTTGAGCGTCGCCGCGCCGATCGCATTCGCCTGGCGGACAAAGGCGGCCGCGCACCGGCTTCCAGGCCCGCCGCCGTCCGAGGCGGTCACGAACACGTCGACGGAGCCGGGCGCCAGCCCGATCCGCCCGGCGAGAACGTCGCGGCTGCGCCAGAAGGTGATGCGCGCATCGCCGGCCCTGATCGCGTCGAGTCGGCGCGAGGCCGGAACCGCGATCTTCGTCAGCACCGCCACCTGGACCTCGAACGCGCCGCCGGCGATGGCCGCCTCGGCGAGCGGGCAGATCAGGTCGAGGTCCTGGAACTGCTGCAGCAGGAACACCACCCGCTGGCGCCGGCCATCCGGCGTCGCGGTGGCGGCGGTTATTGGCGGTCGCGCCGGGATCCGTGCCAAGGCCGCCACCCACGCCTGCAGCGGCGCGTTGTCCTGCGGCGCAGCCGCTTGCGGCCCGCGCCGCGACAGCTGCGCACGCAGCTGGCTCTCCCAATCTGGCGCGCCCAGCGGCGGGGCGAAGACGGCGACACCCAGGCGGCGCGCGATCTCCGCGCGCGAGTCACCGGCAACCGGCAGGAAGCACAGATCGGCGGCTCTGATATCCCGCGCCAGGCTGGCCAGGGTGAGACGGCGGAACTCGGTCGCGACGGGCAGGCGCGCGACCGTGCGGCGGAACAGCTGCCGCGACGTGCCCACCGCGCGCAGCCGGAACGGCACCGCCTCGGCCAGATCGGTCAGCGCGCCGGCGGCAAGCAGCAGTTCTCCCAGGCCGCCTGCCTCGTTGAGATCGCCCGCATCGCCGAACCAGACGATCAACGGCCGCCGCGGCGCCGGCGTCCCGCCATCGAGAATCCGTCGCCGCAAACGCCGTGCCAGATCGATCGTGCGAATCCGGAAAGAATCGGCAAGCACCCGCAGGCAGATCCCCGGGAATGCCGCCAGCAGCCGTAACGGCGCGACCTCGACGCCGACCGGATCCGGCAACACGTCGACGGGAATCGGAACTGATCCCAGCCCGCGCCGCGCGGCATCCGCCACCGCGTCATCGGATGCCGTGAGGGCGTCCGCGACCGCGGCGGCGGCGCGCAGCGGCCCGGGGCCCCCGGCGAGCGCGTGCATGTCGCCGATGTCGACCAGCACCCGCAGGCCGGCCTCGCGCGCCAGCCGGCAGTGGCGCGCCGTATTGCCGGTGATCGCGCCCGCCGCGAGAAACACCGCGGCGCCGGTGAAGTCCCCCGCCTTCGGCTCCCCGGCGATGATCTTCGCCGGCACGCCGGCGCGCCGCAGCAGATAGGCCGGCAGCAGCACGCGCCGCCACAGGCGGAGATCGCCGCTGTCGACGCGCGGGACATGGAACAGGATCATCTCAACTCGACGTGGGCAATTTTCGGCAACCTAGCATGGCGCGGCGCGCCGATGGCAATGCGCCACGGATTCCTGCGGGCTGCGGAGCTCACACCGGCCGCGTCGGATCATAGCCGTAGCGGCGGAAATCCTCCGCATAGAGTCGCGCGACCCGCGCGACCAGATCGTCGTCATAGAATGCGGCGGCCGGCGGGAGATGTCGCGGCGACCAGTCGCGGCGGTCGGCGGCCAATCCGTCCGCCGCGATGCGCGAGGTGTGATGGTGGGAACGGAACACGGGGTTGGCGAAGTCCGTCGGCGGGAGGCCGTACTGCCGCTCGACCTGGCCAAGCGCTGCCTCCAGCCCATCCTCGATCTTGATGATCCGGTGCGGCTTCACGCCGAACAGGACGTGCCGCTCGAGCGACGTCGCTTGCACCCGATGATGCAGGTTGCAGCGGGTGATGTCGACGCGGTCCAGGAAGTGGACAAACTCGCGGAACGAGAATCGCTGCGCCGGATCCACCGGCCGGCCGAGCGCCGAACTCAGGTGCAGATCCTCGTAGCCATGCCGATAGGCATGGAAGTAGGAGCTGACCGCGCGATCGAACGGATTGCGCACGACCTTGATCACATGGCGGCCGTAGCGGCGCAGGTTGCCAAGCCGCCTCAGGTAGCGTTCGTCCTTCTGATAGCGCCGCAGCCGGTAGCGGTGGATCCAGTTGCTGTAGGCGAGGGCTTCGGCCAGCAGCCCATCCTGCAGGAACACCCAGGTCATCACGGTCGTGCACGCGGCCTTGGGCGACCACATGACGGCGATGTCCGCCGGTTCCACAAAGGCAATGTGCGAGCGCCGACGCTCCCGGTGGGTGGTCGGCAGGAGATACTTGAATTTCATGTTGATGCGGACAACGGACCCGGCACTTTGTTTGATCGCCCGCCGGGCCTGGAGAACACAGCACTTTCGGTGGGCGGACCGGGCGACAGGACGCGGGAGAGTTGTTGCCCGCTCCCCGGATTCTGTCAATTCCCTTCGCTGTCGAGCCGCGCGCGGCCAGCACCATCGGAAGTCAGGCATCTATACAATCCAGGGCTGTTTGGGCTACCCTAGCCCTGGGTTGAAAGCGAGACAAAACAATAACTTGAACAAATTGCGCCGGCGGAAATGAACCCGCGGCGCGTGGGCTGCGACGGATTGAGCGGCATGGACATGCTGAGTGCGAGGGGGACGGACGCCAACGCCAGCGACGGCCAGCTCCTGGCGCGCATCGCCACGGGCGACCATGAGGCGGTGACGGCTCTCTATCAGCGTCTCGAGCGGCCGCTCTTCGCTTTCCTGGTCAAGATCTTGCGCGACCGGGAAGCGGCGGCGGACGTCTTGAACGACACCATGCTCGATGTCTGGCGCCAGGCCGGCCGGTTCGAGGGCAAGTCCTCGGTCGCCACCTGGATCTATGCCATCGCGCATCACAAGGCCGTCTCGTGGCTGCGGCGGCGGCGCGAGGTCGAATTGAATGACGAGACCCAAGCCGAGATCGCCGACGACGCACCCTTGGCCGACAGCCGGCTTGCCGCCGCGGACGTTGCGCAGACGATCGCCCGGCTGATGGACAAGCTGAGCGTCGACCATCGCGTGGTTCTGCAATTGGCCTATTTTCAGGAATTCAACGTGAGTCAGATCGCCGAGATCCTCGATTGCCCCGAGAACACGGTGAAGACCCGGATGTTCTATGCCCGGCAGCGCCTGCGCACGCTGCTCCAGGCCGAAGGAATCGCGGGGGCCGACGCATGAAGAACGCCAAGCAGCCCCATGGTCCGCTCGAGCCGCAGGATGTCGAGGAGCTGTTGCCGTGGTACGTGACCGGCCGCGTCACGCGCGAGGAGGCGCGCGGCGTCGAGGCGGCGCTGAAGACCATGCCGGACCTGGCGGCGAAGCTGGCCGCCGTTCAGCGCGAGCGCGACGCCGTCGCCCGCGGCAGCGAGGCCGTCGAGCCGCCGCCGCCCGAGAACCTGCAGCGCCTGTTGCGCCAGGTCGAGAAGACCCGCCAGGCGCGCGTCCCGAAGATGGAAGCCGCGGCTTCCGGCGCCGATTGGCTGAACGCGGTCTTCGGCCGCCGCATCGTCTGGCAGGCCGCCTTCGCCGCCGCCTGCGTCGTCATCGCCGTCATGGGCATCCGTCTCTACGATCCCGCGACGCCGGCGGGCTTTGGCACCGCGGCCAGCATCAACGGCGCCGAGACCGGCGCCGATCTCGTTGTCACCTTCCAGCCGACGGCGACCACCGCCGATATCTCCGCGCTGCTCGTCACGCTGGATGCGGTGATCGTCGACGGCCCCAAGCCGGGCAGCGCCTATGTGTTGCGCTTGCCCTCGGCCGATCCGGCGGATGTTGCGGCCGCGATGGAACGGCTCCTGGAACGCAGGAACCTGGTGCAATCGGTGCTCCGCGGGTCGTAGCGCCCGCGACGGAAGGAGATCGCCCGTGCAATGGCGCAGCCTTTCACTGGCCGCTCTTGTCGTGCTGGGCCTGGTCGCTGCGGCGCTGGGTTTCGGCGCGGCCGGCGATGCCGCCGCCGCAGGGTCCAGCGCGTCCTCCCCACCTCCCAGCCTGCCCCTCATCACGCCACCGCCGCCGGGCGGCGGCGGCGGTGCAGGCGATGGCGGCGTCGGAGCGTTGCCACCCTCCCCGCCCCCACCACCCGATAGCGGCTGCTGCGGCGGTGGCGGCGGTGGCGGCAACAACGGCGGCTTCAAGGACGTGCCGGGCAACGGCCTGGCCTTGCCGCCCGGCCCCAATTTCGACCTGCCACCCGGTGTGGAAGCCCTGCCCGGCCAGGCCATCGCGGTCTTCCGCGGTAGCGACCCGGTCGGGATCGGCGCCGATTTCGCCGCCGATCATGACAGCGCCGTGGTCGACTACTTCCTGCTGGCGCGGCTCAACCTGCACGTCTTCCTGCTGCAGGTCTCGGCGGCGCGGCCCTTCGGCGCCGTGCTGCAGGACATGGCGAACGATCCGCGCCCGCTCTGGGTGCAGCGCGACCAGCCCTTTTCCACCACCCAATCCGCGCAACAGACCTCCGGTGCCGCAGGCGGGAACGCCGCGCCGCCCGCCGCGCGGCCCTATGCCTTCGATCGCATCAACCTCGGCATGGCGTCCGGGATCGGCCGCGGTGCCAGCGCCCGGATCGCGATGGTGGATAGCGGCGTCGATCTCGCGCATGAAGCGCTGGCCGGCGCGCACATCTCGGCGGTCGATGTCATCCGCAACTCCAAGACGGTGCCGGGCGAGGGCCACGGCACCGCGATCGCCGGAATCATGCTCGGCCGCAATTCGATCTCCGGCATCGCGCCCGATGCGGAATTGCTGGCGATCCGCGCCTTCCACCAATCCGATGCGCGCAGCACCGCGGCGCAATCGAGCTCCTACTACGTCGCCAAGGGCATCAGCCATGCCGTCGACGCCGCGGTCCAGGTAATCAACCTGAGCCTGACCGGCCCGCAGGACCGGCTGGTGACGCAGATCGTCGAGCAGGCGCTGATGGCCCGCATCGCCGTCGTCGCCGCCGCCGGCAATGGCGGTGCGGGCGCGCCGCCGGCCTATCCCGCGGCGCAGCCCGGCGTGATCGCGGTCACCGCGACCGACGGCAAGGACCGCCTCTACAGCCACGCCAACCGGGGCAGCTACGTGACCCTGGCGGCGCCCGGCGTCGACATCCTTTGCGCGGCGCCAGGCAATGCCTACGGGCACTTGTCCGGAACGTCCATGGCGGCGGCCTATGTCAGCGGCCTTGCCGCCCTCATGCTGGACCGCCAGGCCGCGCTCGCCCCCACGCAATTGCGCAAGATCCTCGAACTCAGCGCCACCGATCTCGGCCGGCCGAGCCGCGATCCCGAATTCGGCGCCGGCCGGATCGACGCCGCCGCGGCTTTCGCGCGGCTGGCCGGCAACTGACGGCATTCTGGCGCCCCGGCGGCGGGAATCGACTGGCGGCACGGCATGCGCCTTGCCATGATGGCGGCGATGCCTCAGCCCGCACGACTTCCCTGGACCCGATGATCCAGATCGCCGCAAATCCCCGCGCCTTCCCCCATGCCGGCCTCGGCGCGGCGCGCATGGCGCTGGTCATGATCGACATGCAGCGCGACTTCCTCGATCCGCGCGGCTATCTCGCGGCCATGGGCTACGACCTCGCGGGAGTCAGGGCGGCGATCGCGCCGGCCCGCCGCCTGCTCGACGCCGCGCGCGGCGCGGGCCTTGCCATCCTGCATACGCGCCAGGGCTATCGCGCCGACCTGGCCGAATTGCCGGCGCACAAGCGCGCGCGCATCGCCGCCGGCACCTCTTCCATCGGCCGGCCCGGGCCGCTCGGCCGCTTCCTGATCCGCGGCGAGCCGGGCTTCGACATCATCCCCGAATTGGCGCCGGCGCCGGGCGAGTTCGTCATCGACAAGACCGCCAACAGCGCGTTCTGGGGCACCGACCTTGCCGCCATCCTTGCCGCGCACCGCATCGACAGCCTGGTCTTCGCCGGCGTGACCACCGATGTCTGCGTTCATTGCACGCTGCGCGAGGCCAATGACCGCGGCTTCGAATGCCTGCTGGCCAGCGACGCCTGCGGCTCCGGCGATGCCGAAGCGCATCGCGCCGCGCTCCACATGGTGACCGTGGAGGACGGCGTGTTCGGCGCCCTTGCACCGGTCTCTGCGATCGTCGCGGCCCTGCAGCGCCTGCCGCAGTCAGGGTTACTGGTGTCGCCTGCGGCCGAGGCCGCAGCCGCGTCACCGGAAACGACGGCGCCGAACGAGCCCTATCACGGCGATTGGTCGATCTGAGGCCTTACGCCGCCTTCAGCCCCAGCAGGCGGCGCGCTTCCGCGGGGCTCGCCGGGTGCCGGTCATACTTGCCGCACAGATCGGCGACCCGCTTCACCAGCTCGGCATTGCTTGCCGCCAGGCGCCCCTTCTCGAAGAAGATGTTGTCCTCGAGGCCCGTGCGCGCATGGCCGCCGCGCTTCAGCGCCCAGTGATTGACCTCGAGCTGGAAGCGGCCGATGCCCGCCGCCGTCCAGGTTGCGCCCGGCAGTTGATCGGCCAGCTCCTCGATCATGAAATCGAGCAGCTTCTCGCGCACCGGCAGCGCGTTGGGAATGCCGAGCACGAACTGCACATGCGCCGGCGCCTTCAGCATCCCTTTCTCGACCAGCGTCTTGGCGTTGTAGAGCATGGCGAGGTCGAAGATCTCCACCTCCGGCTTGACGTCGTTGACCAGCATGTCCTTGGCCAGGCTCTCCACCATCTGCGGCGGGTTCTCGTAGATGATGGTGGCGAAATTGACCGAGCCGGTGGCGAGCGAAGCCATGTCCGGCTTCAGGCTGACCGAGGCGCCGCGCTCTTCCGCCAGCCGGCCGCGGCCGCCGGTGGAAAACTGGATGATCATGCCCGGGCAGTGCTTGGCGATGCCGGCCTGCACCTCGCGGAACCGGTTGATGTCCGAGCTCGACTTGCCCTGCTCGTCGCGGACGTGGATATGCACCAGGCTGGCACCGGCCTCGAAGGCCGCGTGGGTGCTCTCGACCTGCTCGGCCGGGTGGATCGGCACCGCCGGATTCTGTTCCTTGGTCGGCTGGCTGCCGGTGATCGCCACGGTGATGATGGCGGGGCTGGTCATGCGAAATCCTTGAATGATTGGAGGCGGCTAGAAGCGGCCGGCGAGGTTGCTCCAGAGCAGCCGCCAGGCATCCATCGGATGTCCGGCGAGTGCGGCGGGATCGAACGGATCGTAAGCCGCCAGGCGCAGCCGCTCAAGGTGCAGCGCGGCGATCCGCCCGGTCAGGATCAGCGGGCGCGCCGCCTTCGGCAGGCGGATGCGCCGCGCCTCGGCCAGATTGCGCTCCGCGTCCGCGCTCACCTGGCGCAGCGCGGCGGCCAGCTGCGGCTGCGGTTTCAGCTCGAACAGCGGATCGAGCGCCACGCCCGCCCGTTCCAGCGCCTCGCGCGGCAGGCGCACCTGGCGCCGGCGCGCATCCGGCAGCACCGAGCGGGCGAGGCCGGAAGCGGCGTAGGCGCGCCCGATCCGCGTCGCCGCAGCGCTGAGATCGGCTGATCCGGCATCGAGCCCCAATACCTGCAGCGACAGATGCAGCAGGTTCCCCGCCGTCGCGTCGGCGCGATCGAGAAATACCGCAGCTGAAGGCGGCTCGGTCGATTCCAGCTCCGATTCGCGGGCTTCGACCATCGCCAGCATGCGCGCGGTGTCGAGCCCATGCGCGCGAGTCGCCGCCGCCAGGGCCTGGGCCACCTGGTGCTCGCGCACGCGTCCGCCGCCGCGAATCTCCTCGACCGCCTCGCGCCACCATTGCAGCCGGATGAGCCCGAGCAGCGACTCGCTCACCTGATCCCGCGTGCGCGCCAGCTCCAGGTTGAAGGCCGCCAACGCCGCCAGATGGCCGCGCGCCGCTTCCGGCGCGAAGAGCAGCGTCAGGTAGCGGTCACGGTCTCCCTCCCGAACCAGTTCAACGCAATACTGGAGATGATCGGCAGCCAATTAACCCCCACTTCCTTGGGGTTTCCCACGAATTCCCCACAAGCTCGTTGTCACCTCTAGCGCATCCTGTAGAATGCGGCGACATCAACTCTTATCGTTTTCTCTAACGTTTCTGGGGTCGAAAAATGGGGAAGTTCTTTGAGAATCTGCATCGCGTCCTGCTCGCGGGCCTGATTCTTGCTGTCCTGGTGCTGCTGATCCGCCATCGCGACATCGCCGGTACGCATGACTTTTGGGCCTGGGTGATCCGTTGGATCCACGTCTGGTTCGGCATCCTGTGGATCGGTCTGCTCTACTACTTCAACTTCGTCCAGATTCCGTCCATGCCGAAGATTCCGGACGAGCATAAGCCGGCCATCGGCAAGGTGATCGCTCCGGCCGCCCTGTTCTACTTCCGCTGGGCCGCGGCGGGCACGGTTCTGTTCGGCCTGCTGACTGCGCTCATGAATGGTTATCTGGTGGAAGCGCTGACTCTTCAGAACCCGGTAACCACCATCGGCATCGGCATGTGGCTTGCGCTGGTCATGGCCTTCAACGTCTGGTTCATCATCTGGCCGAACCAGAAGAAGGCGCTCGGCCTCGTCGAGGCGAGCGCCGACGCGAAGAAGGCCGCCGCGCGGGTTGCCATGATCACGTCCCGCGTCAACACGCTGCTCTCGATCCCGATGCTCTACTGCATGGTCCTGCAAAAGGTCGGCTGATCGCATCCGCATCGCGACTGGAACGGGACCCTCCGGGGTCCCGTTCTTTTTTGTCCCAGCTTTTATGTCCCTGCGCGCTCCTTGCCGTGCGTGGAACAACGTGATGCCGGTCGCTATAGTCGCGGCCTGGCTACCCGGACCGGCCGATGACGCAAGACGAGTCGCAGACCAAGGACCCGACCGCCGCAATCGCCGCCCTGGCTGATTCCGGGCGGACGGAACTGGCGGAACGCCATGCCCGCGACCTGGTCGCGCGCCGGCCCGAGGATCACGACGCGTGGCGCGTGCTGGGCTATTCCCTGCTCGCCCGCAACAGCGGCGAAGAGGCAGAGAAGGCCCTGCTGCGCGCGCTGGAACTCGCGCCGCGCGATGCGGTCGCCCTCGAGCATCTCGGCTGGCTCTATCATCGCGGCCAGCGCCTGGAAAAGGCCGAGGCGGCGCTGAAGGCGGCCCTGGAGATCATGCCGGAGCGGGTGCGCAGCCGGGTGATCCTGGCCAATGTTCTGGTCGCCCGCGGCAAGCCGGAGGATGCCGTCCCGCATTTCGAGCAGGCGCTGAAGCTGCAGCCGAAGCACTTCCGCGCCCACAACAACCTCGCCAACGTCCTGGTCGGACTGGGCCGGCTGGATGCCGCGGCGGCGCACTATGCCCAGGCGGCAGCCCTGGCGCCCGATCCCGCCTATCAGGTCAGCGCGGCGCATCAGGCGCGCCGCATCGGCGACTGGGCGACGGCCGAGGCTTTCGAGCCGAAGATTCTCGCCGCCCTGCGCAAGGGGCTGCGCGCGGATGAACGCGTCTCCCCCTTTCCGGTGCTGGCGATGCCGGACGCGGCCCCCGGCGACCAGCTTGCCGCCGGGCGCCAGATGGCGCTGCACTACCGGTCGCTGGCGCCGGTGGCGCACCAGCCGCCTGCCGCGCTGGCCGCGGGACGATTGCGCATCGGCTATCTCTCCCCCGACCTGCACGATCACCCGACCGCGCATCTGTTCATGGAGGTGCCCGAACTTCATGACCGGTCGCGTTTCGAGGTCATCGCCTTCGACTACAGCCGCGACCGCCGCAGCGCCTATCGCAGCCGCATCCTGGCCGGCTTCGACAAGGTCGTCACCATCCGCAGCCTCTCCGACCATCACGCGGCGCGCACCATCGCCGCCGAGCGCATCGCCATCGCCGTCGACCTCGCCGGCTGGACCACCGGCGCGCGCTCGCAGATCCTGGCGCACCGGCCGGCGCCGGTCAGCGTGCAGTGGCTCGGCTTTCCCGGCACCCTCGGCGCGCCCTGGATCGACTACATGATCGCCGATCCCGTCACCGCGCCGCCTGGGAGCGAGGCGGAATTCGCCGAGAAGCTGCTGCGCCTGCCGCATTGCTATCAGGCCAATGACCGCAAGCGGCCGATCGGGGAAAGGGTGATGCGCGCCGCGTGCGGGCTGCCGGAAGACGCCTTCGTCTTCTGCTGCTTCAACCAGGCCTTCAAGCTCCACCGCGACAACTTCGCCCTGTGGATGGATTTGCTGCGGGCCAGGCCGGGTTCCGTGCTCTGGCTGCTCGACGACAACCGCTGGGCGACCGCGGCCCTGCGCGCCCGCGTTCAGGAGTTCGGCATCGCGCCGGAGCGCGTCATCTTCGCCCCGCGCGTGCCGATGCCACAACACCTGGCGCGCCTGCGGCTCGCGGACCTCGCGCTGGACGCGCCGCCTTACGGTTCGCACACCACCTGCAGCGACGCGCTCTGGGCCGGCACGCCGCATCTGGCCCTGCGCGGCCGGACATTCTCCGCCCGCGTCTCGGCCAGCCTGTTGAGCGCCATCGGCTTACCCGAGTTGATTGCCGAGGATCTGGCAGGCTATCGCGCGCTCGCCCTGCGCCTCGCCGGCGATCCGACGCTACTCGCGGCGATCCGCGCACGCCTGGCCGCCAACCGCCTCGCCACGCCGCTCTTCGACAGCCTGCTCTTCACCCGTCATCTGGAAGCCGGCTACGAGGCGATCTGGCGCCGCTGCCGCGACGGGCTGCCGCCGGATCACGTCGAGGTTCCGCCGCTGACCTGACACGGGGCTCAGCGCCGCTCGAACACCACGATGCGGTTGCTGTTGGTGCCCTTGCTGTTGTTGTCGACGCCCCAGCAATTGGCCGTCTTGGTGAAACTCTGGCTGTTCACCACGACGGCGAGCGGCGACAGCGGCAGATCCCCCGCCGCCCGCAGCACCGCCTGCTCCAGCGCGATCTTCCCGCGCCGCACTTCGCCGACCTCGAAGGCGAGGATTCCGCCAGGCCGCAGGATGCGGGCGAATTCGGCGAAGCAGCGCGCGACGAAGCCCTGCCAATCCGGCAGGGCGCGATGCAACGCGATTGGGACCGAGTTCGGAGCGATCCCGGCGAACCAGCAGCGCAGCCAGTTGTCCGAGGGATAGTCCACGACATCCAGGAAGGGCGGCGAGGTGACGATGAGGTCGACGCTGTTATCGGCGATCTCCGGCGTGCGCTCGGCCGGCCCGGACAGCAGGCGCGCCGCGCCGCGCCGGAATCCGGCCGGGAGCGGATCCTTGAGCAGCGCCGCGCTCTTCTTGCGCAGGATGGCGAACACGTCGCGCTGCGGCGGCACCTGGCCGCGTTGCTCATTGATCTTGCGCTGGCGCTCGAGCGAGACCGCCTGGTTGGGCGGCAGGGTATAGACCGAGAAGAAACCGCTGGAATGGCCGGTGAGCCGGTTGAGACAGACCATGCGCAGCCAGGCATCGACCGCATCGACATCCGCGGCCAGGAAATGGCGCCGCAGGCGCGCGATGTCCCGCAGGGTTTCCGGATGGTAGAACGTCAGCAGTGCCGGATCAGCCTCCGCCTCCGGCAGCTCGCGCGCCTGGCGGGCGAGGCGCTCCGCGATCGCCTCCAGGCTCGGCGGGTCCAGCCGCGGCAGGGTCAGCATCCCGCTCAGCGGATTGACGTCGTTGCCGATGGCGCGGCGGCCCAGCAGCGCCGCCTCGATCAGGGTGGTGCCGCGGCCGGCGAAGGGGTCGTAGACCACGTCGCCGGGCGCCGTGAATCGCTCAATGAAGAATCGCGGCAGCTGTGGCTTGAAGCAGGCGCGATAGGAGATCTCGTGCAGCGAATGCGCCTGGCGCTGGCGCGCGGTCCAGAACTCGTTCTCGAAGAGCGCGACGCCGTCCAGTGCCGAGCGCCGGGTGGCCCGGCCGAAAGCGTCGAACGCGGCCAGCCCGGCGGCGAACTGGTCTTCGGTCGCGCTCCGCTCCGCTGTCGATTCGCGGTCCATTTCACCGACTCGGCTTGCCCGCAGCGAGGATGAATTCATTGCTGGCGCGACGGCAAGCGCCAAGAAGCGCCCGGCCTATTCCACCGCGATCAGCGCCGCCGCGACCCTCCGCCCCTCGGCGAGCAGCACGTTGTAGGTGCGGCAGGCGGCGCCTGTGTCCATGACCTCGATCACCACCCCCGCCGCGCGCAGCTCCTGGCGCAGGCCGCGGTCGATCTGCGCCATCCGCGCGCCGGTGCCGAGCAGCAGCAGATCCACCTGCCCCGCCTTGCCGGCGTTGCTCACGGCCTCCAGGGTCGTGGCGGTGACTTCGGCCAGTGCGGCGGCGCCCCAGGCGAACAGGCGATCCGGGAACACGATGACCGAGCCCTCGACGCGGGCGCCGGACACGCGGAAGCCGCCGTCACCGTAGCCGTCGATGACCTGCTTGCCCTGCGGGATGAGCGGCGTGACGTCCATGTCGTCCTCCCTCCCCCGGCTTCGTCGATCGTGATCAGGCGCCGTGTGGCGCGCCCTTGCCCGCTTCCTTGGCGTCCTGGTCGTCGCCGCGGATCTTCGACTGGCGCAGGTTCAAGAGGCCAGCTGCGGCGATGCAGATGCTCGAATAGGTGCCGATGGCGATGCCCCAGATCAGCGCGATGGCGAAGCCGCGCAGCACCTCGCCGCCGAACAGGAACAGCGCGATCACCGAAATCAGCGTCAGGCCCGCCGTCACCGTGGTGCGGCTCAGCGTCTCATTGACCGAGAGATTGATCACGTCGCCGATCGGCATGGTCTTGAAACGGCGCATCTCGTAGCGGATGCGGTCGAAGACCACGACCTTGTCGTTGACCGAATAGCCGGCGACCGTCAGCACCGCGGCGACCGTCGCCAGGTCGAATTGCAGGCCGAGCAGCGAGAACAGGCCGACCGTCGTGACCACGTCATGCACCATGGCCAGCAGCGCGTTCATGCCGAACTGCCAGGCGTAGCGGACCCAGACATAGATGAAGATCCCGGCCATCGCGAGGGCGACGGCGATGATCGCGTTCTTGATCAGCTCGGCGCCGACCTTCGGACCGACGGTCTCGGTGCGGCGGTATTCCCAGCCTTCGCCGAGCGCGGCGCGCACCTTGCCGATGGCGGCCTGCTGCGCCTGTTCGCCGCCTTCCTGCTGCGGCAGGCGGATCAGCACGGTGTTCTGATCGCCGAAGGATTGCAGCGCCACCTCGCCGATTCCGATGCCGCTCAGATGCTCGCGCATATTGGCCAGGTCGGGCGTCTGCTCTGCGCGGACTTCCATCAGGATGCCGCCGGCGAAATCGATGCCGTAGTTGAGGCCCTTGAACGCCACCAGCAGCACCGACGCCACGGTCATAAAGACGGCGAGGCCGAAGGTGAACTTGTGCCAGCGCATGAAGTCGATGCGCGTGTTGGGCGGAACCAGCCGGATCGGCTTCCACATGACGGGCGCCTCCTAGAGCGGCAGCACTTTGGGCCGCGTGCGGCGCAGCCAGACCGAGGTCAGCAGCTGCGTCACCAGAAGCGCGGTGAAGAGCGAGATGGTGACGCCGATCAGCAGCGCCACGGCGAATCCCTTGATCGGGCCGGAGCCGAGCAGGAACAGCAGGAACGTCGAGATCAGCGTGGTGACGTGGGAATCGACGATCGTCGCCAGCGCTTCGCGGTAGCCGAACTCCATCGC
>JAEUKU010000443.1 GCA_016794075.1 Rhodospirillaceae bacterium | reverse complement strand
CTGTTCGGCTATCACGCGCTCTATTTCACCGCGCTCGACAACGCCCCGCCGGTCGAGGCCAGCCTGATCGCCTATCTGTGGCCGCTGTTGATCGTGCTGCTCTCGGCCCTGCTCCCGGGCGAAAGGCTGCATTGGACGCATCTGCTGGGCGGGGCGCTCGGCCTGGTCGGCGCCGGGCTGCTGGTGGTCCAGCGCGGCGGCGGTGTCAGCTTCGAGGCGCAATACCTGACCGGCTATCTCGCGGCCTTGGGTTGCGCCTTCACCTGGTCGATCTATTCGGTGATGAGCCGCCGCTTCGGCAGCGCGCCCACCGATCTGGTCGGCGCCTTCTGCGGCGCGACCGCCGCGCTCGGCCTCCTCGCGCATCTCTGGCTCGAGCCCACCATCTGGCCCGCCGACGCGGGCGAATGGGCGGCGGTGCTGGCGCTCGGCCTTGGCCCGGTCGGCCTCGCCTTCTTCGTCTGGGATTACGGGGTGAAGCGCGGCGACATCAAGGCGCTCGGCGCTTGCTCCTATGCTTCGCCGCTGCTCTCCACCCTGCTGCTGATCCTGGCCGGCAAGGCGGCGGCGACCACGACGGTCCTGCTCGCCTGCCTCCTCATCGTCGGTGGCGCCATCGTCGCCTCGCGCGACCTGTGGGCGCGGCGCTGAGATGACCTAACCCATACCCCGTCGTCACCCCAAGGCTTGGCCTTGGGGTCCACGGGTTTGCTTGCCGCAGCTTGGTCTTGCCCTACCCGGACTCGTGGATGGCAAGGCCAAGCCTTGCCATGGCGGAGTGGTGGAGCAACCCGGCATCAATCGTGCGGCAGGGTTTTCTGCAGCGAGGCGCGGGTGGTGAAGGTCTTGTGCCAGGCCGCCAGCTTCGGGTGCGCCGCGCGCCAGTCATCGGCCTTGAAGCGAAAATCGATATAGTCGAGCACGATGGCGATGCTGAGCGTGCCGATGTCGAGCTGCGGGCCGAGGTGATCTTCTTCCAGCGCCGCCAGGCCCTGCGTCACCTTCAGCTTCTGCCGCGCGTCCCAGGCGGCCGAGCGCTCATTCTCCGCCCGCCGCGTCTCCATCATGCGCAACACCGCGGCGTCCATCATGCCGTCGGCCAGCGCCTGGCGGCGCAAGGCGGTCCAGCGCGCCGGGCCGGCGGGCGGAAACAAGCCGCCCTTGCCCTGCGCATCGAGATACTCGCAGATGACCCGCGAATCGTAGAGCGTGCTGCCGTCCTCCAGCGCCAAAGCCGGCACCTTGTTCAGCGGGTTGTCCCGGTTGAGGCCGCTCGCCGGGTCGGCGGTGTTGGTCTTCACCAGCTCGATCCTGTCGGCGAGGCCGAGCTCGAGCGCCGCGACATGCACCTTGCGCACGAAGGGGCTGGTGGTGGAGTAACGCAGTTTCATCATCGTCTCCTGGTGCTGAAAGATCGCAGCTAGAAACTATCCTTGGCGCGGCGGATGGCGGCGAAGGCGGCGACGGGATCGCGCCCCTTGCCGCCGAACTTCTCCAGCAGGCCGGGCTGGTCGGCGCGCAGGAAGGGGTTGCAGAATTTCTCGATGCCGAGATTGGAGGGGATGGTCTTTTCGCCCTGGGCGCGGGCGTGCTTCACCGCCGCCGCGAATTCGGCAAGGTCGCGGTTCTCGGGGTCGATCGTCACCGCGAAGCGGCAATTGGCCTCGGTGTATTCGTGGCCACAATAGATCCAGGTCTGGTCCGGCAGCGCGCGCAGCTTGCACAGCGACGACCACATCTGCTGCGGCGTGCCTTCGAACATGCGGCCGCAGCCGATGGAGAACAGGGTATCGCCGCAGAACACCGCATTGCTGCCGGCGAAATGGAAGGCGATGTGGCCGCTTGTATGGCCGGGAATGAACAGCACGCGGGCGTGATGCCGGGCGAGGTCGAAGCCCGCCTCCTCGTCGACCGCGATGTCGATTCCCGGAATGCGGTCGCGGTCATAGGCCGGGCCGACCACCGTGGCGCCGGTCGCCTGCTTGATGCCGAGATTGCCGCCGCAATGGTCGTTGTGGTGATGGGTGTTGAGGACGTGGCTGATCTTCCAGCCGCGCGCGGCGGCCGCGTCCAGCATCGGCTGCGCCTCGGACGGGTCCACCGCCGCGGTGGTGCCGCTGTCCGGGTCGTGCAGCAGATAGCCGTAATTGTCCTTCAGCAGGGGAATCACGGCGATGTCGAGCTCGGAAACGGGCATCGGGGCGTCCGGTAAGCGGGCCAAAATCCGGCCCCCACGATAGCAGGCGATATGCCATAATCAATTGTTCACGCTTGTGCCGGGACAATCGCGTTCATGTGGCAGGACGTCGTCGACCTGAAGCAGTTCTACGACCGCGAGATCGGGCACACCGCCCGGCACCTGCTGCGCGCGCGCATCCGCGCCTTGTGGCCGGATCTGACCGGCCAGCGCCTGGTCGGCCTCGGCTACGCTATCCCCTATCTGCGGCAGTTCCTGGGCGAGGCCGAGCGCATCGCCGCGGTGATGCCGGCGGCGCAGGGCGTGATGCCCTGGCCGCGCGACGGCGCCGGCATGACGGCGCTGGCCGACGAGACCGAACTGCCGTTCCAGGACAATTCGATCGACCGGGTGCTGCTGGTCCATGCGCTGGAATCCTCCGAGCATGCCGGCGACATGCTGCGCGAATGCTGGCGGGTGCTGGCCGGCGGCGGGCGGCTGATGGTGGTGGTGCCGAACCGGCGCTCGCTCTGGTCGCACCTGGAGCGGACCCCCTTCGGCCACGGCCAGCCCTTCACCCAAGGTCAGGTCACGCGGCTGCTGCGGAGCCATTGCTTCACCCCGCTCACCACCGAACGGGCGCTCTTGTTCCTGCCGTTCGCGTGGCGGTTCTGGCTGCGCGCGGCGCCGGGCTGGGAGCGCATTGGACGGCGATGGTTCAGTCCGCTCTCCGGCGTCATCGTCATCGAGGCGATGAAGCAGATCTATGGCGGCCAGCCGGCAAAGGCGCTGAAACGCCGCCGCGCCTTCGCCATCGCTTTGCCGCAGCCGGCGACGCGGCAGATCAGCGATCTCTAATCCCGCTGCCGCAGCAGGAACATGCCCTGCTCGCCGACCAGGTTGGCGAGCCAGTGGCCGAAGACGCGGATCGCCTTGCCCTTGTCGTCGATGGCGAGCGCCTTTTCGATCTCGACGTCGAGCTCTTTGCACAACCCGACGAAGTCGCTGATGGTGCAGAGGTGGATGTTGGGCGTGTTGTACCAGCGGTCGGGCAGGGCCGCGGTCTCCGGCATGCGGCCGACCCAGCCCAGGTACCAGCGCACCCGCCAATGGCCGAAATTGGGGAAGGAGACGATGGCGCGCTTGCCGATGCGCACCAGGTTCTCGAGCACCTTGCGCGGGTCGCGCGTCGCCTGCAGGGTCTGCGACAGGATCACGTAGTCGAAGGCGTTGTCGGGATAGTCGGCGAGGTCGGTATCGGCATCGCCCTGGATGGCGGATAGGCCGGCGGCGACACAGGCATTGACGCCCGCCTGGCTCAATTCGATGCCGCGGCCGTCGACCTGCTTGAAATGCACCAGGTAGTCGAGCAGCGCGCCGTCGCCGCAGCCGACATCGAGCACCCGCGACCCCGGCGCCACCATGTCGGCGATCAGCTGCAGGTCGACGCGGATACGCGGGCCACGCGCGGCGGGGGTGTCAATGGCGGCCATGGTACGCTCGATCAGAGTCACATACTTCGCCGTCATGGTCGGGCTTGGCCCGACCATCCACGAGTCTGGATGAGCAGCATCGAATTGTTGCAAGCAAACTCGTGGATGCCAGGACCAAGTCCTGGCATGACGGTGTAAGCGGAGAGGGTGAAGCGAAACTGTCAGCGTTCATCACCGGATCCCGCGCAATTCGGCGCAGCCGTCGAGGAAGCCGCGCAGCACCTTGAAGAATTCCGGCTCGTCCAGGAGGAAGGCGTCGTGCCCCTTGTCGGATTCGATCTCTACGAAGCTGACATTGGCGGCGACCGCGTTCAGCGCATGGACGATGGCCCGGCTTTCCGAGGTCGGGAACAGCCAGTCGCTGGTGAAGGAGACCAGGCAGAAGCGCGTCTTCGTATCCTTGAAGGCGCGGGGCAGGTGACCGCCGAACTGGGCTGCCAGGTCGAAATAGTCCATCGCCCGGGTGATGTAGAGATAGGAATTGGCGTCGAAGCGGTCGACGAAGATCGAGCCCTGGTGGCGCAGGTAGCTTTCCACCTGGAAATCGGCGTCGAAGCCATACGTGACGGCGCTGCGGTCCTGCAGGTTGCGCCCAAACTTGCGGTGCAAAGCCGCCTCGGACAGATAGGTGATGTGCGCCGCCATGCGCGCCACAGAAAGGCCGCGCGAAGGGTTGGTGCCCTCGGCCTGGTAGGCGCCCTTGCGCCATTCCGGGTCGGCCATGATCGCCTGCCGCCCGACCTCGTGGAAGGCGATGTTCTGAGCCGAATGCCGCGCCGCGCAGGCGATCGGCACGGCGGCGAAGACGCGGTCGGGATAGGTCGCCGCCCATTGCAGCACTTGCATCCCGCCCATCGAGCCGCCGATGACGGCGAACAGCTTGTCGATGCCGAGATGATCGATGAGCCAGCTCTGCAGCCGGACCATGTCGCCCACGGTGATGACCGGAAAGCCGAGGCCATAAGGCTGGCCGGTCGCCGGGTCGGTGCTGCTCGGCCCCGTGGTGCCCATGCAGCCGCCCAGCACATTGGCGCAGATGACGAAGAACCGGTCGGTATCGATGGGCAGGCCCGGGCCGATCATCACCTGCCACCAGCCCGGCTTGCCGGTCACCGGGTTCTGGTCGGCGACGAACTGGTCGCCGGTCAGGGCATGGCAGATCAGGATGGCATTGGACTTCTCGGCATTCAGCGTGCCGTAGGTCTGGTAGGCCAGGGTGACGCCGGGCAGATCGACGCCGCAATCGAGCTTCAGCCGGCGCTCGCCGAAGCTGAGGCGCTTGCCGGGCAGTTCCGGCGCCTTTCCAGGGGCATGGACGGAAAGCGAGGTCATCGGCGGCACAGGGCCTTGGCGCGGGTTGAAGCAGCGGACAATCGGCCCTGAACAAAGCCGCGAGGCCTTGAAGTGTCAATGTTTTCTTTGCTTTTCCCCCTTTGCAATTGGGCCGCCCCCGGACTATCACTGAGCGCCCCGCCAGGGCCTTTTCCGCAACCTCCGACCCCGCCTGGAACCCGCTCATGACCGGTCCCGACCAGCTTCTTGCGGCGCAGCGGCGCGCGGTCCAGGAACTGGGCGCGCTGCGGGCCGAGATCGACGCGGTGGACAGCCAGCTGCATGACCTGCTGATGCGGCGGACCGAGCTGGCGGTGCAGGTGGGCGAGGTGAAGGCCAAGGTGCAGCCTTTGGGCGGCACCCCGGCCGACGGCGCCAAGTTCATCCGCCCCGCGCGCGAGGCGCTGATCCTGCGCCGCCTGGTGGCGCGGCACAAAGGCAAGTTGCCCAAGGCGGTGATCCTGCGCATGTGGCGCGAGATGATCTCCGCCTTGCTCCAGGTCGAGGGGCCCTTTGTCGTCGCCGTGCAGGCGCCGAAGGGCGACACCGCACTCTGGGATCTGGCGCGCGACCATTATGGCAGCCGGGTCAGGATCACGCCGCTGACCGACACCAGGGCGGTGCTGGCGGCGGTGAACCGGGGCAAGGCCACGGTCGGCATCCTGCCCATGCCCAAGGCCGGCGAGCGCGCCCCCTGGTGGCCGGCCTTGGACGAGGCGGGTGGCCGGACGCCGCACGTGATGGGTAGGCTGCCCTTCGGCGATATCGGCAATGTGCGCGACCCCAAGGCGGAGGCGATCGTCATCGGCCGCGCGCCCAACGAGCCGACCGGCGAGGACCGCACTTGGCTGGCGCTGCATCTGGCCGCGGCGAAATCGCGTCGCACCGTGCTGGCGGCGGCCAGGCCGTTGGCGCCCGATGCGCGGCTCTGTCTGGAGCGGGCGCGGGGCAGGGAATGGCTGCTCGACGTCGCCGGTTTCGGCGGCGAGATCGAGGACGAGATGGGCCGGCTGGCCCGGGCATTGGATGCGGAAGTTCGCGTGCTCGGCTCCTATGCCGTGCCGCTGACCAGGACGCTGCACGCGGAAGCGGCGCGGCGCTGAACGGAACGAAGGCCTGACATCATGACGCTGATCGTGCGCCCCGGGATCCTCGACATCGCCGCCTATGTGCCCGGCGATCATTCGCTGCCGGGCAGCGGGCCGGTGCATCGCATGGCCTCGAACGAGAGCGCGCTCGGCGCCTCGCCGCGCGCGATCGAGGCCTATCGCGCCGGGGCGGAAGAGCTGCACCGCTACCCGGAAGGCACCTCGAAACAGGTGCGCGAGGCCCTGGCGCGCGAATACGGCATCGCGGCGGATCAGATCGTCTGCGGCGCCGGCTCCGACGACGTGCTGCAATTGCTGACCCGCGCCTATGCCGGGCCGGGCGACGAGGTGCTCTATTCGCAGCACGGCTTCCTGGTCTATCCGATCGCGGCGAAGGCGGTCGGCGCAACGCCGGTGGCGGCGCCCGAGACCGATTTGCGCACCGATGTCGACGCGCTGCTGAAGGCGGTGACGCCGCGCACGCGCATCTGCTTCGTCGCCAATCCGAACAACCCGACCGGCTCTTACGTGACCAAGGCGGAGCTGGCGCGGCTGCGCGCCGGACTGCCGGACA
>JAEUKU010000425.1 GCA_016794075.1 Rhodospirillaceae bacterium | reverse complement strand
TGGCGGCGATCGCCGCACCCTTGACCGCCGCAATCGGGCTGCTCACCGCCTATCTGCTGAACCGCCAGCATTTCATCGGCAAGGGCACCTTCGAGTTCATGACCATGCTGAGCTTCGCCATCCCCGGCACGGTGATCGGCGTCAGCTACATCGTCGCCTTCAACGTGCCGCCGATCGAGCTGACCGGCACCGGGCTCATCCTCATCATCTGCTTCGTGTTCCGGAACATGCCGGTCTCGATCCGCGCCGGGCTCGCCACCCTGAGCCAGATTGACAAGAGCCTGGACGAATGCTCGCTGACGCTGCGCCACGGCTCTTTCGCCACCGCGCGGCGGGTGATCCTGCCGCTGCTGCGCCCGGCCATCGTCGCCTCGCTGGTCTACGCCTTCGTCCGCGCCATCACCTCGGTCAGCGCCGTCATCTTCCTGGTCAGCGCGCAATACAACCTCGCCACCGCCTATATCGTCGGCCGGGTCGAGATCTCCGATTTCGGCGTCGCCATCGCCTATTCCTCGGTGCTGATCCTGTGCATGCTGGCCGCCATCGGCCTGATCCAGCTCGGCGTCGGCGAGCAAAAGCGGGCACGGCGGGGGGCGCCGACGCCAATCCCCATGGAGGCCGCGTCATGAGCATCGCCAACCGTTCTGCCGCCGTCGCGCTGAAGGATGTGCGCAAGCTCTATGGCGACGTGGTGGCGGTGGAGCAGGTCTCGCTCACCATCCAGCCGGGCACGCTGGTGACGCTGCTGGGGCCCTCAGGCTGTGGCAAGACCACGACCTTGCGCATGATCGCGGGGCTGGAAATGCCCAGCGCCGGGCGCATCCTGATCGGCGACAAGGACGTCACCCTGTTGCCGCCCAACGAGCGCGACGTCAGCATGGTGTTCCAGTCCTACGCCCTCTTCCCGCACATGACGGTCTTGGAGAACGTCGCCTATGGCCTCGCCGGCCGGCCCAAGAGCGAACAGCTGGACAAGGCGCGCGAGGGGCTGCGGCAGGTCGGGCTTGAGGGCTACGACAAGCGCCTGCCCTCCGAACTCTCCGGCGGGCAGCAGCAGCGCGTCGCCTGCGCCCGCGCGCTGGTGCTGGAACCGCAGGTGCTGCTGTTCGACGAACCGCTGTCCAACCTGGACGCCAAGCTGCGCCGCCACATGCGCGAGGAGATCCGCGACCTGCAGCAGAAGCTGAGCCTTACCGCCGTCTATGTGACCCACGACCAGGAGGAGGCGCTGGCCGTCTCCGACAAGATCGTCGTCATGAGCGGCGGACGCATCGCCCAGGAGGGCACGCCCAGCGATCTATACGAGCGGCCGGCCGATTCCTTCGTCGCCGATTTCATCGGCGGCGCCAATCTCATCCCTTGCGAGGTGCTGCGGCGGGAGGGCGACACGGCGCTCGTGCGCGTGGGCGATGCCGAATTGCGGGTGGCGGCGCCGCGGTTGAACGGCGCGGGTTCAGCGCACCTCGTCGTGCGCTCGGCCGCCATCGACCTGGCGCCGGCCGACGCCGCGACCGGGCCGCGCCTGGAGGCGGTGGTGCGCAAGGCGACCTATCTCGGCTCGCACTGGGAATATACGCTGGAAACGCCGGTGGGCGAGCTGTTCCTGACCCAGCCGATCGGGCGCCGCTTCGCGCCGGAGAGCTCTGTCGCCCTGCGTTTCGACCCGGCGCATCTGTCGCTGGTCGCGCGCGACTGACCCATCCCGCCACACCGGAAACGGCCGGAAACAGCCATTTACTGGCATGCGACGACGCCCGCGAAACGGTGCGGGACCATTGCCGCGAGACATTTCGATGCTGAAGAAGATTGATGCTGAAGAAGGTGGTCCGGAAGGGGACCGACCGAAAGCGCAGAGGCCGCAGCGGAAAGCCGCGTGGGGAGCTCAGTGACGCTGTCGCGCCGCCCGCTCCGGGGCCAGTGTCTTTCTGTCGGTCGTCCCCCGGTCCAGATCGCCGGATCGCCGCAGACGGCGACCCGGGTCGGAAGCCTAGATGGCTTCCTTCAGTTCCTTGGCCGCGCGGAACGCGACCTTCTTGCTCGCCTTGATCTTGATCGCTTCGCCGGTCGCCGGGTTGCGGCCCATGCGCGCGGCGCGCTTGCGCACCTGCAGAACGCCGAGGCCGGCCAGACGGATGCGCGCGCCCTTCTTCAGGTTCTTCACCAGCAGAGCGATCACGTCGCTCATGATGGCCTCGCCCTGCTTCTTGGACAGCTCATGCGCGGCGGCGATGTCAGCGGCCAGATGCTTCTGGGTGACGGTCGTCGGGGCGGCTTTCGCCCCTTTGGCGGCTGGTTTGATTCCCATGGTTGAAAGCCTCTCTTGTGAGTAGGGGATGAGTCCCCGGAAAGAATCACGACCGGTCGAGAAAGACAAGGCCGATCAGTCGAAACAGCCGATTATTACGCCGTTTCCGCGATTCGCACCATCACAAAACACGTCGCAGGCCGCGGCGCGACTCGCTGGAAAGCCCTGCGGGATGGGCCTTTCCGGCCTCTCGCTGCGGGGCGGACCTGTGCATAACATC
>JAEUKU010000416.1 GCA_016794075.1 Rhodospirillaceae bacterium | reverse complement strand
TGTTCGGCTATATCGGGCTGCTCGGCGGCGCCTTCGTGATGAAGGAACACGCGCATATAAATGTCGATCTGATCTATGCCCGGCTCAGCTTGCGCAGCCGCGCCGTTTGCGACGTGCTAACCGGCCTCGTGGCGATGTTCTTCCTCGTCCTGGTCGTTATCTATGCCTGGCAAGAAGGCGTTCGAGCCATCGCGCTCGGACTGCGCCGGCCGACCGATTGGGCGCCGCCGATGGGCCATTTCATCCTGGCCATCTCGGTCGGCGGATTCCTGCTGCTGCTGCAGACCTTCGCGCACTGGATCCGCAATCTGCACATGGCCCTGACCGGACGCCCGCTGGAGCCCCTTCCCGCGCATCAGCCCGAAATCATCGAAACGCGAGTCTGAGGCGCGCAAACCATGGGTATCGAGCTTCTGATCGTTGCGATCTTCTTCACCATGCTGCTGATGTTCGCGCTGGGCGCGCCGATCGGCCTGTCGCTCGGCGGCATCGCCATGATCTTCGGCTACTTCTACTGGGGACCCCAGGCTTTCAATCTGATCACCACCACCACCACCAACTCGATCACCAACTTCCTGCTGCTCGCCATTCCGCTGTTCATCTTCATGGGTCAGGTGCTGATGCGCTCAGGCATGGGCGAGGCGATGTTCCACTCGGTGCATGTGGTGGCCGGCCGACTGCGCGGCGGACTGGCGATCGGCGTGATCCTGACCTGCACCCTCTTCAGCGCCATGGTCGGGATCATCGGCGCCGGGATCATGACCGCCGGTACCGTCGCTTTGCCGCCGATGCTGAAGCGCGGCTACAATCGCCACCTGGCGCTCGGCACCATCATGGCCGGCGGGGGACTCGGCATTCTCATTCCGCCTTCCATTCCCATGGTCCTGTTCAGCGCCATGACCAAGGCATCTCTGGGCCAGATGTTCGCGGGCGCATTGATTCCGGCAGCCATCATGGTCGGCTTCTTTATTCTCTATATCGGCCTGCGCTGTTGGCTGCGGCCGGAAGACGGTCCGCCCTTGAGCGTGGAGGATCTCGGCACCTGGAAGGACAAGGCGCTGGCCGTGCGCAACGGCCTGCTGGCTTTCTCGCTGATCTTCTGCGTGCTCGGCACCATTCTGACCGGCATGGCAACGCCGACCGAGGCCGGCGCCATGGGCGCTTTCGGCGCCTGCGTCCTGGCGTTGTTCTTCCGCCAGTTCGGCTGGCGCGCGCTACAGGAAAGCTCGGTCGGCACCATGCGCCTGACGGCCATGTGCCTGTGGATCCTCATCGGCGCCACGGTCCTCTCCAATTTCAATCTGCTGATGGGTGCCGCCAAGCTGCTGAATGGCGTGTTCGACGACATGGGCTTGAGCCCGATGGGCGTCATCTTGGTGATGCAGCTGACCATGCTGGTTCTCGGCTGCTTCATCGACGAATATGTCATCGTGCTGATTTGCGCGCCGCTATTCACCCCGATCGCCGTCGGCCTCGGCTTCGACCCGGTCTGGTTCGGCATCCTCATGATCCTCAATCTGGAAATCGCCATCCAAACGCCGCCTTACGGCTTCGCGCTGTTCTACTTGAAGGGCGTGGCGCCGAAGGACGTGACCATGCTCGACATCTACAAATCGATCGGGCCTTTCATCAGTATCAAGGTGATGGTGCTGCTGCTCGTCATGTTCGTTCCGGAGACCGTGACCTGGTTGCCGGACCAGCTGTTTCCCTAGACTTCAAGGAGCCCCGCGCAATGACGTCCGCTGTTCCCAAGATCGTTGCTCTGGTCGGCGCCGGGGTGATTGGCCGCGGCTGGATCCGGGTCTTCGCCCCTCATGGCGCCCAAGTCCGGGTCTATGACCCCAATCCAGCGCAGATCCCGCAGACTCTCGCCTGGCTCGAACAGGATCTGGCGGCCGACGTCGCCGAAGGATTCGTTACCGCGGCGGAGCGGGACACGGTGCTAAAGAACACGCGTGGCGAGCCCGATCTGGCCAAGGCATTGGCCGATGCCGACTACGTGCAGGAGAGCGCCCCGGAAAAGCTAGACGTGAAGCACGCCTTGTTCGCCGAACTCGACCGAGTGGCCCCGGCGAAGGCGATCCTGGCCTCCTCCACTTCGGCCCTGGATATCGGCGAGATCGCCAAGGGATTGCCGGGCGAGCGCCGCTGCGTCATGGCGCACCCCTTCAATCCGCCGCATCTGATGCCCGTCGTCGAGATGCTCGCGGCGCCAGGGACAGATCCTGCGATCCTACAAAAGGCCTGCGACATGCTGGCGGCCTGCGGCCAGATTCCCGTGCGGATGAACCGCTATGTAAAGGGCTTCCTCGGCAACCGCATTCAGGCGGCCGTCGTCCGCGAGGCACTGCACCTGGTTGAGTCCGGCGTGGCCGATGCCGTCGCCGTCGATGCGGTGATCCGGGATGCGCTGGCCCTGCGCTGGGCCACCATTGGCAATTTCGGCGCCAACCACGCCAATGCCGATGAGGGCATCGCGCAGTATTTCAGCCGCTACGGCGGTTCATACGCAATGCTGATGGAGGACCTCGATTCGAGTTCTCCACGGTTCGATCCGCAAGTGTTGCGTCAGATCGCTGATGCCATCGAGCAGCGCGAAGGCGTCAAGGGCGTTGCCGCCTTTGTCCGAAAGCGAGACGTGATGGTGAAGGAGTTGAACCAGTTGAAGCGCCGGCACGAGGCCAGGAAGTGAACCGCGCGCCGCAAAACGTACTGGTCACCGCGGCCGGCCAGAGCGTCGGCCGGGCAATGGCGGAGAAGTTCCTGGCCCGCGGCGACAAGGTGCATATCTGCGACATCGACGGGAAACTGCTGGAGAAAGTCCTGGCCGCCAATCCTGGCCTCGCTGGTACGGTGTGCGACGTTGCCGACGAGAGCCAGGTGGCTGCCCTCTTCCACGAAGCACGTGCGCGCATGGGTCCGATCGACGTACTGGTCAACACCGTCGGCATTTCCGGGCCGCGCGGGCCGATCGAAAGCCTCAGCTTCGCCGATTGGCGGGCCACCCTCGCGGCGAACCTCGATTCCATGTTCCTGACCATCCGGCAGGCCGTGCCGGACATGCGGCGCAACAAGCGGGGTGCGATTGTCAACTTCTCCACCGGCTCGACCAAGACGGTCATGCCGTTTCGTTCGCCCTATGTCGCCAGTAAGGCCGGCGTCGAAGGACTGACCAAGGCGCTGGCGCGCGAACTCGGCCCCGATAACATCCGCATCAATGCGATCCTGCCCGGCATGATCGACAACGAGCGGATGCGCGGCGTGATCGCCCGGATCGCCCAACAGGAGAGCCGTACTGCCGAGGCCGTCGAGCAGGAGGCACTGCAGTTCATTTCCATGCGCACTAAGATCCAGCCGGCGGAGATCGCCGACATGGTGCTGTTCCTCTGCTCCGATGCTGCCCGACACATCTCCGGGCAGTTGATCGGCGTCGACGGCAACATCGAATGGGAAGCATGAGGGGAAAGGCGGCGCCATGTCCTTGGCCGAGTTGATGCGGAAATACCAGGCAGTCGCGCATAGCGGCCAGGTTGATGAATGCCGCGAACCGATCGTCGGATCGACGGTTCAGCAGGGCGGCATGCGTTCGGAGGGCCGGTTCGGCCGCCACGTTGTGATCGTTGACGAGCCGAAAGGCTTCGGCGGCGAGGACAGCGCCGCCAACCCGGCCGAGGTTCTGCTGGCCGCGCTGGGCACCAGCCTGTCGGTCACTCTACGCTGCCATGCGGCGCTGCTCGGTATTGCCGTTGGCCGGATCACGGTCGAGCTGGCGGGCGATCTTGACATCCGCGGATTCTTCGACGCGGACCCGGCGGTCCGCTCAGGCTTCCAGGATATCAGGCTCAAAGTGGCCATCGAGAGCCAGGCGACGCCGGATCAACTCTCCCGGTTGCTTGCGGCGGCCGACCGCGGTTGCCCGATGCTGGACACCTGCCGCGGTACCACGCCGATCACCATCGAGTTGGCGTCATGAGCGGGCGGCGCGACGAAGCGCAGGCGCTGGTCCGAGACGCCCTGGTCTGGGACAATATCTGGCCGCTGGAACCCAGCGTCGGCAATGACCTCCATCGCCTGCCCGACTTCCGCGCCGCCGGCTACGACGTCATTTCCCTCACCATCGCCGGCGACAATCACACCAGCGGCGAGGCTTTCAACCGCGTTGCGACGGCGCGCAGGCGCATAAAGGCGAGCAAGGGCGCGCGGCTGGTGGAGAACATCGCCGAGATCCATGCGGCGCGACGGGCCGGCGAACTGGCGGTGTTGCTGCACTTCGAGGGCACGCGCTGTTTCGAGCGCAACCTGGATCTGATCGAGGCCTTCTATCGACTGGGCGTGCGACACAACCTGCTTGCCTTCAACCAGGCCAACTCGGTCGGCGGCGGCTGCGCCGAGGAGACCGACGGTGGACTCACCCGCTATGGCAGGCGGGTCGTCGCTGAAATGGAGCGGGTCGGCATGCTACTCGATCTCAGTCATGTCGGGATACGCACCTCGCTCGATGCGCTGGCGATGGCGACCAGGCCGGTTGTCTTCAGCCATTCCAACTGCAGCGCCATTCACCCGCATTTCCGCAACCTGACGGACGAGCAGGTCCGCGCCTGCGCCGCGACCGGCGGGCTCATCGGTCTTTCCGGCTCCAGTATTTATCTCGGCGACGATGGTGTGAAAAGCTCCACCCTGTTCCGCCACCTCGATCATGTGGTGCAACTGGTTGGCGCCGAGCATGCCTGTCTTGGCCTTGACGTCGTCTTCGAGACAGAGCCCCTGAACCAGTTCATGCGCGCCCGACCCGAGGAATGGCCGGATGCGGCGCGGCCCGATTGGCCCGGTGTGCACTATGCACATCCCGAACAGCTGGTTGAACTTGCCGCCATGATGCTGGATGCCGGATATGGCGAAACCGCCGTCCGCGGAATCCTGGGCGAAAACTTGTCGCGTGTATGCGGCGCAGTCTGGCATTGAACGCAGAACGACTTGAAATCGAGAGGATTTGAGATGTCTCAGCCACCAGTCGCAAAAGCCGGCCGCAAGGTCATCATCACCTGTGCGGTCACCGGCTCGGTGCACACGCCGACGATGACCCCCTATCTGCCGATCACGCCGGACCAGATCGCGGCGGAATCGATCGCCGCGGCGGAAGCCGGCGCCGCCATCATCCACCTGCATGCGCGCGATCCGAAGGATGGTCGTCCTACGCCGAGCCCGGACATGTTCATGCAGTTCCTGCCGCGCATCAAGCAGAACTGCGACGCGGTGGTGAACATC
>JAEUKU010000414.1 GCA_016794075.1 Rhodospirillaceae bacterium | reverse complement strand
GCCCGTCAGCTTCAGCGCGGCATGGAACTCGGCGCCCTTGGTGCCCTGCACGCAATGATCCGGCCACAGGGTCTGGTCGCCGTAGTCCAGCTTGATGCTGGTGAAGGGCTGGCCCTTGTGCGTGCTGGCGAAGGAGGAATGCCCGGCGGGGTGCCAGTCCTGGGTCAGCACCACATGGCGGAACTGGCCCATCAGCTTGTTGATGAGCGGCACGACCTCGTCGCCCTTGGAGACGGCAAGCGCTCCGCCCGGGCAGAAATCGTTCTGCACGTCGATGACGACCAGCGCGTCATCCTCCATGGGCGTGACCTTGAAGCTCATGACCCTCTCCCTCCGATCCGCGAACTATATCAGCGCCGGCCGCCGGGCAGCAAACGTTCCAGACGCAGCAGCAACTCGGCGATGAGCCCGCGCGGGAAGAAGATGACGCAGAGCACGAAAAGCGCGCCCAGACCGAGCAGCCAGAGCGGCCCCAATATCTCGGACAGGAAATTCTCCGCCACCCGCACCACCACCGCGCCCAGGAAGGCCGCGATCAGCAGCGACTTGCCGCCGAGCGCGGTCCAGATCAGCACCTCGGTCGACAGGCCGAAGCCGAGCAGCGTCGGCGAGGCGAAAGCGAATTGCGCCACGAAGAGCGCGCCGGAGAGCCCGGCCACCGCCGCCGCAATGGTGAAGATGGCGAGCTTCAGCCGCGCATTGTCGTAGCCCAGGAAGGCGGCGCGATCCTCGTGGTTGCGCAAGGCGTTGAGCGCCAGGCCGAAGGGGGTCGACAGCATCGCCGCCAGCAGGGCGAAGACGATCACCGCCACCGCGAGGATAGCGTAATAGACCGGCAGCCCGTCGATCAGATCGCCGCCGATGCCGAGATTCAGCGGCGGCACGCCCATCAGCCCGTTGAAGCCGCCGATGAACTCCCAGTTGATCGCCAAGCGCTCGGCGATGACGGCGATGGCGAGCGTCACGATGCCGAAATGGGCGCCGCGCAGGCCGCGGCCATAGAACAGGAAACGGCCGAGCAGATTGGCGAACAGCGCCGGCAGAACCATGGCGGCGATCAAGCCGAGCCAGGAGCTGGCCGGCAGGCCGGGGATCAGGCCCATGGTGACGAGGCTCATGGCGTAGGCGCCGCCGCCGAAGAAGATCGCCTGGCCGAAGCAGAGCAGGCCCGCCTGGCCCCAGATCAGCGCCAGGCTCATGGCGAAGACGCCATAGGTCATGAACTGCGCCAGCTGCAGCAATTGCCAATCGTCGACCACCAGCGGCAGCAGCGCGAAGCCGATCCACACGATCGCCGCGAGGACGAGGGCGTTGCGCTTCATCGCCGGCCCCGCCCGCCGAGCAGGCCGTTGGGGAAGAGCCGGATAACTACGATGGCCATGGCGAAGACCACGACCTGCGCCAGGACCGGCGACCACAATTTGGCGAAGGTGGAATCGATGCCGCCCACCAGCGAGGCGCCGAGCAGCGTACCGGTCAACCCGCCGCCCCCCGTCAGGATCGCCAGGAAGGCGGGAATGAGGAATCCCAACCCCATCTGCGGATCGACGCTCATCTGCGGCGCCATCACCGCGCCTGCCAATCCGGCCAGAGCCGCGCCGAAGGCGAAGGTGGCACGATCGAGCCGCCGCGTGTTGATGCCGAGGCACGCCGCCATCGACCGGTTGGCGATGACGCCGCGCGCCGCCAGGCCGAAGCGGGTGCGGAAGAAGACGAACAGCGTCAGCAGGATGACCAGCACCGCGACGCCCATGATGAACAGGCGATAGGCCGGATAGGTGGTGCCGAGGAAATCGACGCCGAATTGCAGGGGGGCGTCGACGGTATAGGAAGCCGGGCCGAAGCCCAGAATCACCGCCTGCTTGATGGCGATGGAAATGCCCCAGGTGGCGAGGATGGTGTCGAGGAAGCGGCGATAGACATGGCGGATGATGAGCTCCTCCAGCACCAGCCCGACCAGGCCGACGACAATCGGTGCGAGGATGAGGCCGAGCCAGAAGCCGCCGCCAGCCTGCTGGACCACGACCAGTGTATAGGCGCCGAGCAGGAACAGCTCGCCATGCGCCATGTTGATGACGTTCATCAGCCCGAAGATGATGACGAGGCCCATCGCCACCAGCACGATGGCCAGCGCGAAGTTGAGTGCGTCGAGGCCGAGGGTGAGGATCAAATCCATCGCTAGAGCCCCAGATAGCGGTGGATCAGCCGCTCGTCGGCGCGCAACGCCTCGGACCCGTGCGTCGCTACGATGCGGCCATTCTCGATGAAGGCGCAGGTGCTGGCCATGTCGAGCACCATCTCCACGTTCTGCTCGACCAGCAGGATGGTGAGCTTCTCCTTCTCGGCGATGGCGCGGAGCGTCTGGGCGATCTGCTCGACGATGGAGGGCTGGATGCCTTCCGAGGGCTCGTCCAGCAGCAGCATCTTCGGCTGGCCGGCCAGCGCCCGCCCGATCGCCAATTGCTGCTGCTGGCCGCCCGACATCGTGCCGGCGATCTGCTTGCGGCGCTCATGCAGGATCGGGAAGTGGGCGAAGACCAGGTCCGGAATCCAGCCGGCATTCGGCTTGCCCAGGGTGCCGAGCAGCAGATTCTCCTCGACCGTGAACTCCATGAAGATCTCGCGACCCTGCGGCACGAAGGCGATGCCGCGATTGCTGATCTGGTCGGGCCGCAGGCCGTTGATCGGCGCGCCGTCGAACCCGATCACGCCGCGCTTGACGGGCAGCAGGCCCATGATGGTCTTCATCAGGGTCGACTTGCCCATGCCGTTGCGGCCGAGCAACGCCGTCACCTGGCCGGCGGCGACATTCAGCGTCACGCCCTTCAGCACCAGGGAGCTGCCGTAGCCGGATTCGACCTCGTCCAGGCTCAGCATCATGCGCGCTTGCCCAGATAGGCTTCGCGCACCGCCGGGTCGGCGCTGATCTCCGCATAGGAGCCGCGGCGCAGGACCTGGCCCTTCATCATCACCACCACGGGGCATTCCAGCCGCCGCACAAACTGGATGTCGTGTTCGATGACGATGATCGCGGCCGCCGTCTCGTCGGCGATGCGGCGGATCAGGTCGGCGGTCGCCGCCGTCTCGGCAGCGGTCATACCGGCGGTCGGCTCGTCGAGCAGGATCAGCTTCGGCTTGCCCGCCAGCACCATGGCGATTTCCAGCCATTGCTTCTCGCCATGGGCCAGCTCGCCCGCCGGCACCTCCGCGCGGCCGCCGAGCCCCACCAGACCGAGGATCGCGCCGACCTCGTCGTCCAGACCCTTCTGGCGCATCAGCCCGAAGGCACCCGCCGCCCGCGCGCCGGCGAGCGCGGCGCGGACATTGTCCGCCGCGCTGAGTTCGACGAAGATGCCCGGCACCTGGAACTTGCGGCCGATGCCGAGCCGGCTGATCTCGTGCACCTTCATGGCGCCGGTGTTCTCGCCGCGGAAATGGATGCTGCCGCTGTCGGGCCTGAGCGCGCCGGAAATGACGTTGAACAACGTCGTCTTGCCGCAGCCATTCGGCCCGACGATGCAGATGAGTTCGCCCGGATGAACCGCGAGCGACACGCCGGACAGCGCCTGGATCCCGCCGAACACCTTGGCGATGTCGGCGATCTCCAGCAGCGGCGCCGGACTGGGCTGGGCGGCGAGGGCTTCGCTCATGCCTGCGTCACACCACCGTATAGCCGCCATCGGCGACGAGCTCGGCGCCGATTACGAAGCTCGCCTCGTCGCTGGCCAGGAACAGGATCGCCGCCGCGACTTCCTCGGCTGTGCCGAAGCGGCCCATCGGCTGGAGCTTCAGGTATCCTGCCAGCGCCGCCGCTGGATCCGCCGCCGTGGCCTCGACGCCGCGCCGCAGGCCCGGCGTATCGGTCGTGCCCGGGCAGATGGCATTGACCCGGATGTTGTGGCGGATGAGATCGATGGCCGCCGCACGTGTGAGCGACGACACGCCGCCCTTCGCCGCGTGATAAGCCGCATAGCCGGGCGACCCCACCAGGGCGAAGGTGCTCGACGTGTTGACGATGGCGCCACCACCGCGCTTCTTCATCGGCTCGATGGCGTATTTGATGCCGAGAAACACGCTGGTCAGGTTGACGGCGATGATCTCCGCCCATTCCGCCTCGCTGGTCTCCGCGATCGGCTTCACGTTCTGGATCGCGGCATTGTTGACCAGGATGTCGAGGCCGCCGAAATGCCGCTCAGCGGCCGAGACCGCCGCTTCGATCTCCGCGCCATGGGCCACGTTGCAGAGCTGGAACCGCGCATTGGCGCCGATCTCACGCGCCAGCGCCTCGCCGGTGACCCGGTCGCGGTCGGCGAGGATCACCTTGGCGCCTTCCCGCGCGAACAGCTGCGCGGTGGCGGCGCCGATGCCGTTGGCGGCACCCGTAATGACAGCGACCTTGCCGGCCAGCCGCATCAGGCCGCCTCTTTGTTGCGGATGGGTGTCCCCTGCAGCAGCGCCGCGGCGACGCTGGCCGCGTCGCTGACCGTGCCGAAATGGGTGCCGATGTCGTAGAGGCTGGAGGCCTGTTCGCGGGCACCGGTCGCGGCGCAGCAATCCTCCGGCACCACCACATTGTAGCCGTGGAAAAAGGCGTCGTGCACGGTCGAGCGCACGCAAATGTTGGTGACCACGCCGAAGACGATGACGCTCTCGGCGCCGAGATCCTTCAACGTCAGGTCGAGGTCGGTGTTGAAGAAGCCGGAGAAGCGCCGCTTGATGACGTAGACGTCGTCGGGCCGCGCCTGCAGATCGTCGATCACCTGGGCGCCCCAGGTATTCTCGATGCAATGCGGCGTGCGCTTCAGGAATTCGCGATCCTGCCGCACATTTGCGCGGTGGGTGTCGAGCAGCCAGATGATCGCGGCGCCGCTCGCCCGCGCCGCGTCGATGACCTGGAGCTGCGGCGGGACCAGCTTCTCGCAGCCGGGCAGCACCATCTTGCCGCCGGGTTTGCAGAAATCGTTCAGCATGTCGACGACGATGACCGCCGTTTTTTTCGGCTCGATCGTGGTCAGGCCGTCATGGCGTTTCGCCGAAAAGACATCGAGCGACATGGCAACCTCGCGCCAATGAAAGTGGCGGGGCCGCGGAATCGGCCGCGGCCCCTGGTTCAGAACCCGATCAGCCGCATTGCGGCGCCGGGGCGATTGGGCCCAAGGCTTCGACCGTGTTCATGGCGAGACCTTCGGTCTTGCAAAGATACATGTTCATGGTGGTGTGGTGGTCGGTGGCGCTGACCGAGGCTTCGCCGGTCGGCGCCTGGAAGGTGATGCCGGCCATGCCGTCGACCGCCGATTCCTGGTCGATCTTGCCCACCTTCTCGAGGCCGGCCTTCAGCGCCTGTACCGAGTTGTAGTGGGTCATGACATAGGACGAGACGGTAACCTTGTCGTCGCCGGCATTCTTGCGCACCCGGGCGACGAAGTCCTTCACCCCCGGCTCCTCCGAGTTCATTACCATCGGCACGGTGCAATACATGCCCTGGCCTTTGCCCTCGCCGAAAGCGCCGAGATAGGTCTCGGTGAAGCCGAGGAAGGCGACAGTGACGTTCTTCATCAGGCCGAAATCCTCCGCCTGCTTGATGAAGGTGATACCGTCGGCGCCGGGCAGCGCGAAGACCAGGACCTTGGCGCCGCTGTCCGTGATGCGGCGGATCACCGGGGCGAATTCCTTGGTGCCGAAGGGCGTGAATTCCTTGCCCTTCACCTCGCCCTGCTGGCCGGCGATGATGCCTTCGGCCACCTCGAACATCTTCTGCGGCCAGATGTAGTCGGCGCCGAACATGTAGAAGCTGTTGCCGGCATTGTCCTTCAGGAAGGGCAGCAGCTTCGCCAGGTCCTGGTTCGGCACGGTGTTGAAGCTGAACATGTAGCGGCCGCAGGCGCCGCCCTCGTAATTGGTGGCGTAGAGCAGCGGGGTCTTGAAGCGCTCGATCGAGGGCGCCATGGCGTCGCGGTTGGCCGAGGTGATCGGGCCGGAGATGGCGATGACCTTGTCGCGTTGGATCAGCTTCAAGGTGCGCTCGACCGAGGTCTTGGGATCCGTCTTGTCGTCCTCGTAGATCAGCTCGACTGGGCTGCCCATGATGCCGCCGGCGGCGTTGATCTCGGCGACGGCGAGGTCGAGGCCGAGCTTGGCTTGGCCGCCGAACAATTCGAGACCGCCGGAGAAGGGCTGCACGACGCCGAGCCTGATCGGCTCGTTGGCGGCGATGCTCGGCATCGCCAGGCTGGAAACGCCGATGCCGGCGGCGGCGGCCGAACCGGCTTTCAGGAAGGTACGACGCGTAAACCTGTTGTTGGCCATGATGAGCTCCCCGTTTATGGCGCGCAGAAACCGGGGAAACTCTAGATCACGGTCACGGAGTTGCAAAGGGAGGCGCCGCGACGCATGCGCCGCCGAGGAATGCAGTCATGCAGCGGAACCAAATTGGCGCGTTTCGCGGCAGATGCGATGAAAAAAGCGGCGAACCGGTCAGAGCCGGTCCGCGTGCCAGCGTACATGCTCCGCCATGAAGGTGGAGATGAAGTAGTAGGAGTGGTCGTAGCCCTGCTGCATCCGCAGCGTCAGCGGCACGTTGCGCTTGCGGCAGGCCTCGGCGAACAGCTCCGGCTTCAGCTGCGTCGCCAGGAACTCGTCGCCGTCGCCCTGGTCGATCAGGATGTCGCCCTTCCAACCGCGTGACACCATCAGCGCGCAGGAATCGTATTCCGCCCAGGCCGACCGGTCGGCGCCAAGATAGCCGGCGAGGGCCTTCTGGCCCCAGGGCACCAGGCTCGGCGCCACGATGGGCGAAAAGGCGGAAACCGACTTGTAGCGATCCGGGTTCTTGAGCGCGATGGTGAGCGCGCCATGGCCACCCATGGAATGGCCGGTGATGCCGTAGCGCCCCCGATCAACCGGAAACGCGGATGCCACCAGTTCCGGCAGCTCCTTCACCACATAGTCGTACATGCGGAAGTGCTTCGACCAGGGTGCCTGGGTCGCGTTGAGATAGAACCCCGCCCCCTTGCCCATGTCATAAGCCGGATCGTCCGGCACCTCGTCGCCGCGCGGGCTGGTGTCCGGCGCGACGATGACGATGCCATGCTCCGCCGCGGCGCGCTGGAAGCCGGCCTTGGTCGTCGCGTTCTCCCAATTGCAGGTCAAGCCAGAGAGATAGAACAGCACCGGCCAAGGCCGCTTCGCCGCCTGGGGTGGAAGGTAGATAGAGAACTCCATGCGGGTCCCGGTGCTGGCGCTGTCATGCGCCAGCACCAGCTGCTCGCCACCGAAGCTCTTCCACTTCTTGACCTGCTGCAGCTCCGCCATGGTCAATAGACCACGACGCTGCGGATCGACTTGCCCTGCTTCATCAGGTCGAAGCCCTTGTTGATGTCCTCGAGCTTCATCGTGTGGGTGATCAGGTCGTCGATGTTGATCTTGCCGTCCATGTACCAGTCGACGATCTTCGG
>JAEUKU010000389.1 GCA_016794075.1 Rhodospirillaceae bacterium | reverse complement strand
TAGGCCTGCATGCCGCCGCGATCGAGGTCGATGCCCCAGCCCTGCCCCGCGGTGTCGCCGGACCAGACGAAGCTGACGTCGCGGCCGCCGGCGGGTGCCGTGCGGAAGCGGCCGACGACCGGCTCGGATTTCGCGTTGACGTCGGTGAGGTCGCTGAAGCCGACGCGGTAGAAGATGTCCTGGCCGCTCGGCAGGTTTTCGACCAGCAGCTTAGCGGCGAAGTCGGTTTCCGGCAGCACGTCGAAGGCAGGCAAGGCGCGGGCGTCGGCGAAGCTCTCGGTCGTCGACCACTCGAAGGCGGCGCGCGCCGGGCGGTCGGTACGGGCCCAGACGACGCCGCGATCGAGGCCGACATCGCCGGATTGCAGGCCGTGGGTCACGATCGGCCGGGTTGCCGCGCGGGAAATCCGCGGGGCCAGGACGATCGGGGCGAAACCGACCGGCGCCAGGGCGGCGGCCGAGCCGGCGAGCTTCAGGAAGGTGCGGCGGGAACGCGGGCGCGGCGGCAGGATACGGGGCATGGACATCTCCTTCTGGGTCGGCCGGTGACAGGCGCGCGACGATTCGACCGTCGCGCCCGAGCCCGCGATGCTGGCCGCCAGGGGTGACCGGAGTTTAGCGCCGGGGTGAAGGTTTTGCGACGCGGGGGCAGCCGGCGGGCCCGCCGCGCGCCGATGCGGCCTGATTTCCTTGCCTTTTTCCGGAGCAATCTCCGGGGCTTGCCTCAACCCGGCGGGGTCTGTATATACCCCTCGCCCAACATGTCCCGAGCGGGTCCATTGGCCCCGCTTTCATGTGTCGGAGTGTAGCTCAGCCTGGTAGAGCACTGTGTTCGGGACGCAGGGGCCGGAGGTTCGAATCCTCTCACTCCGACCATTCCTCACCAACCTCACGCCGCCCGCCGCTTCTCCTTTGCGAAGGGGCTGAGTCCCAGCCATTGCTGCATCGAGCGCGACAGGGCGATGTCGCCGCTCAATTCCAGGCGTCCGCCGTCCAGTTCCGCCTGCACGCTGGTGATGCCCATCCAGATGGCGGTCATGGTGCGCAGGCTGCACTGGACATAGAGATCGACCTCGTAGCCGGGATCGACCTGGCACAGATCGACGCCACCGCCATCGACCACCAGCCAGTAGTTCCGCCGCACCGGGGGCAGTTCCGGATAGACGAACTGGATCACGTGACGGCGGTCGGGCATCGGCGACAGCTTCAGGCCGCGCCGCATGTCCCACATCAGCAGCGAGGGGTCGAGGTTCTTCAGCGACACCTTCGATTCGACCCAACGCTGCCCCCAGGTGCCGAGCGTCATCACCACCTCGCGCAGATCCTCGCCGGCTTCGGTCAGCACGTATTCGACGATTCCCGACTGCGCCGTGGGGCGCGTGGCGACGACACCCGCCTGCTCCAGCTCCTTCAGGCGCTTCGACAGCAAGGTCGGCGACATGCGCGGCACGCCGCGGCGCAGATCGTTGAACCGCGTCGAGCCACAGAGCAGCTCGCGCAGGATCAAGGCGGTCCAGCGCGAGCAGACAATCTCCGCCGCCATCGCGACGGGACAGAATTGTCCGTAAGACCCAGAACCATCCATGATTGCCTCCCAGCGGTGGAATCGCCGCTCAATGTTAGAGATTCCACAATCCTGGCGCCACTCCAGAATCTGTAGCGGATCGGGAATTTGCCTGCGCAGGCTATCGCCGCTGCAATAAAAATGTTATCATATTCAAATAGTTGACATTATACCGGCGAGATAATTCAACAAGCGATACAGATCCTGGACTGGCGCGTGGGGGGTTTTGGCGCGACATTCCCTCCACATTGCATGACAAAGTCTTAACAAGGAGAGCCCTATGGCTGCGATTCCAGAAGCCAAAGTCACAAGCCCGATAGCCACGGATCCGGTCGCCGCCGCGCGGCAGCTGGGGGTGCAATTCGCCGCCCGCGCCGCCGCGGCGGACGAGAGCGATGCATTCGTGGCCGAGAATTACCCGGCGTTGAAGCAGGCTGGGCTGGTCGAGGCCGGCGTGCCGCAAGACCTTGGCGGCGGCGGCCAGGACGTCGCCGCGCTGGCGGCGATGGTGCGCGAGCTCGCCTATCATTGCAGTTCCACCGGGCTGGCCTTCGCCATGCACACGCACCAGGTCGCCATCCCGGCCTGGCGCTGGGTCAATCAGAAGGCGGCGCCCGTCGAGCCACTGCTCCGCCGCGTCGCCGGCGAGCGCATCATCCTGCTCTCCAGCGGCGGATCGGACTGGATCGCCGGCTCCGGCACGGCGGAGAAGGTCGAAGGCGGCTTCCGCATCACCGCGCGCAAGGTGTTCTCCTCCGCCGCCCCGGTCGGCAACCTGCTGATGACCAGCGCGGTCTGGGAAGGCGACGGCAGCGGGCCGCAGGTGCTGCATTTCGGCATCCCGATGAACTCGCCGCACGTCAAGATCGTGCCGGTGTGGAAGGCCCTCGGCATGCGCGGCACCGGCTCGCACGACATCGTCATCGACGGCCATGTGGTGCCGGATGCGGGCGTGGCGCTGAAGCGCAAGGCGGGCGAGTGGCATCCGCTGTTCCAGATCATCGCCACCATCGCCTTCCCGCTGATCTACGCCGCCTATCTGGGCGTCGCCGAGAGCGCGCGGGACATCGCCGTCGAGATCGCCAGGAAGCGGCGACCGGATTCCCACGTGACCGAACTGGTCGGCCGCATGGATACCGAGCTGCGCGGCGCGCAGATGGCGCACCGCGCCATGGTGGAGAACGCGCAGACCGACAAGATCGGCGCGGCCCAGGTCAACGAGACCATGATCGGCCGCAACCTGGTGGCGCGCCACGCCATCGCCGCGGTCGAGCTGGCGATGGAGGCCGCTGGCGGCGGCGCCTTCTACCGCGCGGCCGGACTGGAGCGGCGTTTCCGCGACATCCAGGGCGCCCGCTACCACCCGCTCCAGGCGGGGCCGCAGGCTGCCTATGCCGGCAGCATGGCGCTCGGCCTGCCGGTCGACCGGGTGTTCTGAGCCCCGATCCGACCCGGTGGCCATCCGGCCGCCGGGTCGGCGCACGCTTTCGCCGCTTTCGAATCCTGCTAAATTCCGCGCCGAAGGGGGCAGCCGTGACGCCCTCGCTCGAGGGCGTGGGGTATGGAACTTCCTGAGGCGCTACGGGCGCTCGGCGACCTGGCATCGACCGACCCCGATCTGCTCGACCGGCATGCCTGCGACTGGTCCAATGTCGACCGCCAGCGGCCGCTGGCGGTGCTGCGGCCCCGCTCGGTTGCCGAGGTCTCGCGCGCGCTCAAGATCTGCAACGATCTGAACCTGGCGGTGGTGCCGCAGGGCGGGCTGACCGGGCTCGCCGGCGGGGCGACGCCGCGCGCCGGGCAGATCGTCCTGTCGCTGGAGCGCCTGAAGGGCATCGAGGAGATCGACCGCGACAGCGCCACCATGACGGTGCTGGCCGGCACGCCGCTGGAGGCGGCGCAGACGGCGGCGGCGGAAGCCGGCCTCTATCTGGCGCTCGACATCGGCTCGCGCGGGTCATGCCAGATCGGCGGCAACATCGCCACCAATGCCGGCGGCAACCATGTCATCCGCTACGGCATGGCGCGGGCGCAGGTGCTGGGCCTCGAGACGGTGCTGGCCGACGGCACCGTGCTCACCTCGCTCACCAAGGTGATGAAGAACAATGCCGGCTACGACCTCAACCAGTTGTTCATCGGCTCGGAAGGCACACTGGGCGTCGTCACCCGCGCGGTGCTGCGGCTGCACGCGCAGCCGCAGAGCAAGACCACCGCGCTCATCGCCACGCCGGACTATGCCGCGACGGTGAAGCTGCTGCGCCGCCTGCAGGCGGAGCTGGGCGAGGTCAGCGGCTTCGAGGCGATGTGGCCGGATTTCTACCGCTATGTCGTGGAGCATCCGACGACCGGCGTGAAGCCGCTGGCTGCGGATCATCCGTTCTATGCCCTGGTCGAATTCCAGGGGAATGAGGCCGAACGCGATCGCGCGCGGTTCGAAGCGTGCCTCGGCGAAGCAATCGAGGCCGGCGAGGCGCTGGACGGCGTCATCGCCCAGTCGGAGCGCGAGGCGCGCAGCTTCTGGACGATCCGGGAGGGCGCACCGCTCGACATGCACCCCTATCTGATCAATTTCGACGTCAGCGCGCCGACGGCGCAGCTCGGCGAACTCGCCGAACGTCTGAACGCCGCCCTGCTGTCGCGCTGGCCGGAGGGGCATTTCTATGTCTACGGCCATGTCGGAGACGGCAACATCCATCTCTCCGCCTATGCCGGCGGGTCCATGGCGAGCGTGGCGCACGAGATGGACGACATCGTCTATGACGAGGTCCGCCGCATCGGCGGCAGCGTCTCTGCCGAGCACGGCATCGGCACCCTGAAGCGCGCCTATCTCGGCCACAGCCGTTCTGCGGCGGAGATCGACGTAATGCGCCGGATCAAGGCGGCCTTGGATCCGAAGGGGATCCTCAACCCAGGCAAGGTCATCTGAGGGGCAATCCATGCAATCCATCCGCACCATCTCCGTCGTCGGCTGCCATGCGGAGGGCGAGGTCGGCGACGTGATCGTCGGCGGCGTGCTGCCGCCCGCGGGCGCCACCAT
>JAEUKU010000362.1 GCA_016794075.1 Rhodospirillaceae bacterium | reverse complement strand
GGCCATCACCGGCGCCTATGGCTGCGCTGCGGAGACCAGCAGGGGCAAGGACACGCCGAGCGGTCATTGGGAGATCGCCGGCTGTCCGGTCGCTTTCGACTGGGGCTATTTCCCGCGCACGCAGCCCTGTTTCCCGCCGGAGCTGATCGCCCAACTGGTGCGCGAGTTCGACCTGCCGGGCATCCTCGGCGACAAGCACGCCTCGGGCACCGAGATCATCGCCGAATTGGGCGAGGAGCACATCCGCAGCGGCAAGCCGATCTGCTACACTTCCGCCGACAGCGTGTTCCAGATCGCCGCGCACGAGACGCATTTCGGGCTGGGGCGGCTATATCGGCTCTGCATCCGCGCCAAGGAGCTGCTGGAGCCGCTCAACATCGGTCGGGTCATCGCCCGGCCCTTCGTCGGCGAGGATGCGGCCGGCTTCCGCCGCACCGCGCATCGCCGCGACTACACCACGCCGCCGCCGGAAGAGACCTTGCTCGATCGCCTGATGGCGGCGGGTGGGGCCGTCTGGAGCGTCGGCAAGATCGCCGACATCTTCGCCCATCGCGGCATCACCCATCGGCTGAAGGGTGAGAACAACGCGGCGCTCTTCGATGCGACGCTGGCGGTGCTGGAGCAGGCGGAGGACCGCGCGCTGGTCTTCGCCAACTTCGTGGATTTCGACATGCTGCACGGCCATCGCCGCGACGTCCCGGGCTATGCCGCGGCGCTGGAGGAACTCGACGGCCGCCTGCCGGAGCTGGAGGCGGTGCTGCGACCCGGCGACCTGGTGCTGGCGACGGCCGATCACGGCTGCGATCCGACCTGGCGCGGCACCGACCACACGCGGGAGTTCGTGCCCGTCCTGTTCTGCGGGCCGGAGGTGAAGGCGGGATCGCTTGGCCGCCGTGCCAGCTTCGCCGACATGGGCCAGACGCTGGCGCGCCATCTCGGCCTCGCGCCGCTGGCCCACGGGCAGGATTGCTTCGCATGAGTGGGCAGAGCGACCTCGGCGCGCCGCGCCGTTTCCGCAGCGCCGATGGCGGCCTGACGGCGGAGATGCAAGCGGCCTTCGACTCCGACGGCTATCTGCTGCTCGAGGATTTCGTCGACCCGGAGGATTGCGACCGGCTGCGGTCGCGGGCGCTGGAACTGGTCGCGGGCTTCGACCCGGCGGAACACCGCACGGTCTTCTCCACCGCCAGCCGCGCCCATGCCGCGGCGGAGTATTTCCAGAGTTCTGGCGACAAGATCCGCTTCTTCTTCGAGGAGGACGCTTTCGATCCCGCCGGGGAGCTGCGCCAGGCGAAGGTGCTGTCGATCAACAAGTTCGGCCACGCGATGCACGACCTCGATCCGGACTTCGAGGCGTTCTCCCGCACCGCCAAGCTGCGGCGGCTGGCCGGCGAGATCGGCTTCCGGCAGCCGCTGCTGCTGCAATCCATGTACATCTTCAAGCAGCCGCGCATCGGCGGCGAGGTCGGCTGGCACGTCGATTCGACCTATCTCTATACCGAGCCCTTGAGCTGCGTCGGCTTCTGGTTCGCGCTCGAGGATGCGACGCTGGAGAACGGCGCGATGATCTGCCTGCCGGGGGCCCACCGACAGAAGCTGCGGACGCGGTTTCTCCGCCGCGGCGGCGCACTGGTGACTGAAACCCTCGATTCGTCACCCTGGCCGGACGACCCCCGGGTGGCGCTCGAGGCACGCAAGGGCTCGCTGGTCGTGCTGCATGGGCAGCTGCCGCATTTCAGCGGTCCGAACCGCTCGGACCGCTCGCGGCATGCCTATACGCTGCACGTCATCGACGGCGCCTGCCGTTATCCCGACGACAACTGGCTGCGCCGCGGGTCCGACATGCCGCTCAGAGGCTTCTAGACGCCGCTTTAACCTTTCCACAATCTTCTTTTGGACGTAGTGTCCGGTAAATCCACGCGCAACAGTGCTGGGGCGTATGCGTGCGAATCCTACTGGCCGATGACCACGAGCTGGTCTGCGACGGTTTCAAGGCGGTGATCGAGCGGCATGCGCCGGAATCGGCGGTCGACACCGCCCGCAACTTCGACGACGCCTTTGCCCTGGTCCTGGCCAATGGCTGCTACGACGTGACCCTGCTGGACCTCAACATGCCCGGGATGAACGGGCTGGAGGGGTTGAAGCGCATGGTGGCGGAGTGCCCCCGCTCGGCGGTGGCCATCATTACCGGCATGGTTTCGAAATCCGCCGCCCTGTCGGCCCTGGCGGCGGGCGCGAGAGGCTTCATTCCCAAGACCCTCTCGGGCAGCAAGCTGATCGGCGCGATCCGGCAGCTGGCGGCGGGCGAGACCTACGCGCCCTCCGACCTGCTGCGGCCGGGCGGCGCCCCGGACAGCCTCAAGATCATCGGGTCGGAAATTCTCACGCCGCGCGAGCTCGAGGTTGCCGCCATGCTGGTGAAGGGGGCCTCCAACAAGGAGATCGCCCGCGCCCTCGAGTTGCAGGAAGTCACGGTGAAGCTGCACGTGCGCAATCTCTGCCGCAAGCTGGAGACCAAGAACCGCACCCAGATCGCCGTCCGCCTGGCGCAGCTGGGCCAGTTCAACTAGCGGCGCCGCGGCTCTTGGCGCGCCGCAATCGCGCGGCGAGGAGGTCCAGCGCCTGGCTGTCCGGGTCGATCTGCCAGGAATCCGGGTCCGTCGCCTGGCTGGTCCCCGGCGCCCGCAGCATGAGGATCGGCGCGCCCGGCCTGATCGCGGCCACCTTCATGCGCAGGCCCGCGTCCGACGTCTCGCCGATCAGGATGGCGCGGCACCGCGCACCCATCTCGGCGATCAGATCGAGGCCGGTTTCCGGGCTGGTGGTCGAGGCCACCCGCAATCCCAAAGCGCCGAGCCGGCGTGACAAGGCCTCCGCCGCCGGCTCGATCTCATGGATGATGAGGGCGTCGAGATCGTCCTCGGTGGTGTCGATTTCGAGTGGCGCCGCCACCTCGGACGAGATGCGCGCGGGCCACAGCAGGGTGACCGACAGGTGCTTCTGCGGGCAGGTGTCGATCATCACCACGCCGCCAAGATCGACCATCAGGCCCCCGAGCACGGCCATTGACAGGCTCGTCTGGTCGGGGGCCTCGGCGGCGAACAGGCTGCTGGCCAGCGCGCCGGTCCAGCCATGGCCGATTCCGCTGAATTGCATGCGGCCGTAGCGTGAACTGCTCTGCAGCGCGCCGAACTGGACCTTCATGCGCTCGGGCTCGAACGGGTCCGACCAGATCTCCAGGCGCGGGCCGGTTCCCCCGCTGTTGTCGGAACTCGTCATCGCCGCCCCGACGACGGAATCGACCACGACTTCCATCTGCATGGCACGCTCGGAAAGCAGCGGCGCGATCGCGGCACAAAGATGCAGCAGTGCCTGGCCGACCTCCGCTTCGGTCGCGGTGACTTGCACGTCGGTTTCCGACTTGAGGGAAACCGCGATCGGCTGCCCCAGGGCCGATTGCCCGGCGGCACCCGCCGCGCGAATCACGGCGCCCAGATGTACCACGGCGGCGCGGTCGTTGGTCCAGCCGAGCGCGGCGGCGAAACTCCGGATGGTTCGCAAGGCGGCGGCGGTTGCGTCGGCGATCTTGGCGGCCTGGCGCCGCTGCGGCTCGCCAACGCCGGCATCGTTACTAAGCAGATCGGCGAAGCCCTGGATCGGGCCAAGCGCGTTGTTGAGCTCGTGAAAGAGTCGCCGCGTCAGGGCGCCGGCCGCCATCAGTTGGCCGGCCTCGGTCGACGGCATCAGCGCCGCGCTCGGCCTGATCTCGGCGGCCGGCGGCGGTTCGGGTGCCGCCGCGTCCAGGATCGGCGTCTCCTCCTGGATCGGCGGCGGCGCGGCGCCCGGCTTGGCGCGCGCCACGGCGAAGAGCAGGCCGCAGACGGCGACGAATGCCGCGAGCAGGAGGCCGAGCGCAAGGCGCAGCTTGACCGGCGCGATGCCAAGCGCGGCGGTCGCCAGCCGCTCCTGCTCGGCAACGATGCCGATTGCGAGCCCCAGCGCGATCAGTGCGGCAATGAGCGTGCCGCGGGCAACCATGGAAATCAGCGGCATGTGTCTAAGGCTCGTGCTCGGCCGGCGGCGTGGCGTCGCGACCGGAACGCTCGGATGCCCAACGCGCGACTATCTCGGCCAGATCGCTCAGGCGCAGCGGCTTCGCCAGGTAGTCGTCGAATCCGGCCGCCAGGAAGCGCTCCCGGTCGCCGACCATGGCGTTGGCGGTGACGGCGATGATCGGCACCCGTGAAGCTGCACCGGGCAAGGCGCGGATCGCCGCCGTGGCCGCCAGGCCGTCAACCTCGGGCATCTGGATGTCCATCAGGATCAGGTCGAACGCCTCGGCCGCGGCGGCGGCAACCGCCTCCCGGCCATTGGCCACGGTCTTGGCAGTCATGCCGAGGCGGCTGAGCATCTGGGTAGCGAGTTCCCGGTTGATCGCGTTGTCTTCGGCGATCAGGATCCGCACCTGGCCGGGATCGCTCAGCGCCGGGAGCGGTGCCGGACCGCGCGGATGGCTGCGCGCGCCGGCGGCGATGTCGCAGGGCAATAGGATCGTGAATGTGCTGCCGATGCCGATCTCGCTGCGGACCGTGATGGTGCCGCCGAGCAGGTTGATCAGGCGGCGGACGATGGCAAGGCCTAGGCCGGTGCCGCCGAAGCGGCGCGCCATGCCGCTGTCGCCCTGATGGAATGGCTCGAACAGGCCGGTCATCTGGTCGACGGGAATGCCGATCCCGGTGTCGACCACCTCGACGCGAAGCTCGCAGCTGTCGCCATGCACCGATTCGATGCTCGCCCGCACGATCACGCCGCCGGATTCGGTGAACTTCACGGCATTGCCGACGAGATTGAACAGGATCTGGCGCAGGCGCGTCGGATCGGAACGAAGCCGCCCCGGCATGGCATCCGAGAACTGGGTGTGGAGCGCGATGCCCTTGGCCTTGGCGCGCACCTGCAGCAGTGCCACCACGCCCTCGGTCAGGGCGACCGGGTCGAATTCCAGGATCTCCACCTCGGTCTTGCCGGCATCGAGCTTCGAGAGGTCGAGGATGTCGTTGATGATGGTCAGCAGGGTTTCCGCCGAATCGAGGGCGCTGGCGGCCCAGCGCCGCTGGTCGCGGTCGAGCGCGGAATCGAGCATCAGCGACAGCATGCCGATGATGCCGTTC